>JBJHCD010000052.1:0-13453 GCA_050485845.1 Pirellulaceae bacterium
CAATCACCCCAACCGCGCGACAGGCGACATTGTTCCGATAGGCGGGTGAGTGCGTCGAGCCGATCGATTTGCTGGAATCCCTCCACGGCAGTGAAGCAGAAAAGTGAATCCGCAAGGGCGCGCGTCGCCGAAACTTCCGCTGTGACGGGAGCGGCGGTGCCCCGTTGCCACCAGGCCCCCCCTCCGCGACGGGCGTAGACGACTTCTTGCAAGGCCGGGATACGACAAATCCCCGCGACATCGCAAACAGACGCATCCCGTTCCGCGTGTCTTTGCAGTCCGATCAGCATCCCGAACAGGGGAACGCCATGGACGAACGATTTCGTTCCGTCGATCGGATCGAGAACCCACACGAATTCGGCATTCGGGTTTTCTTCGCCAAACTCCTCGCCAATGATCGCATCCCGAGGAAATTGACGCGAGATTTCGGCACGCAGGAATTGTTCGGCCTCGCGATCCGCCACGGTCACCGGCGACTCGTCCGACTTCCGCTCGACGGAAAAATTTCCCTGACGGAAGTACCGCAACGTGATTTCACCGGCCGCCAAGGCCATAACAAAGGCCGACACGGTTCGTGGTGCCAGTTGGTCGGAAGATACATTCATGAGACGGAGACTTTCTCGGGCTTCTTGTCCAGTTCCGCCGAGGCTTTTCCAGAAGTTTTCGCCGAGGTTTTTTCAGGGTTCTTTTCAGGTTTATTTCCGGAGAGTTTTTCAGAGACTTTTCCGGAGGGATCGCCCGCGGCACGAGAAGCCTGCTCCTCGTGTTCTTGCTGCTCGGCAAGAGACGAATCGCCACCATCCCAGTAGGTGCGCCACATCAGTATCGCCGCGCCGGTAACGAGGAGGCAGTCGGCGATATTGAAATTCGGCCATGTATATTCGCCGTACCGAAAGAGGATCCAGTCTCGAACCTCCGTGCGCCACGCCCCGGGCATGCCGGGGGGATGCCAGAATCCGAGTCGATCATAGAGATTGCCGAAAATTCCACCGAGGATCGCTCCAAGCGAGACCGTGATGGAGAGTTCCCGGGCCGCCCCAAATCGAAAAACGGCGATCAAGATGCCGACGGCCGCGAGAATCGACAGCCCCGCGAAGACTCGGCCGTATCCATCTCCCATCCCGAACAGAGCCCCTGGATTGATCGCCGTCTCGATTCCGACATAGGGCTCCCACAGCCACCATTCGTTATTCGGGCGAGGCATTCCCCGCCACTCGAACACCGCGTGCTTGCTCCACAAATCGACCCCGGTGCCGACCGTGGCGATGGCCAGGAACAGCAGGTACCGAGTCCAGGGGATGGGTGGGGGGCTAAGATCGCTCAAGCTTGCTGGCACACTTTACGCAGTAGGGCGTGTAGGGAATGGCATTTAGCCGAGTCTTGGGGATTTTCCCCTCGCACTCTTGGCAGAGACCATAAACACCCTCCTCAATCCGTTCAAGAGCAGCTTCGATCTTGGCGAGCGTTCCCTCTTCGCTTTCCATTAGGGTGAGCGTGAACTCTTGTTCGTAATTGTCGCTGCCGATATCGGCCATGTGGATCGGCATGCTGGACAAATCGCCACTCGATTCGGTCCGAGTCTTGTGCAGCGCGTTCCGAGCCAGGGCATCGACATCCCCTCGCAGGCGGGCACGGAGCACCAGGAGGCGTTCCTTGTACGGTTGCATTTCAGTCTTTTTCATCGATAACGCTCCTTGGCCGCCAAGCCGTCGGCTGAAAGTCTCCCATCGACTCCACGACGATTCTTCCACGACCACCGTGAATCTCGCAATTCTAGAGCCCCTGCGGGCGAAGTCAATTATTTACAGGGGGAATTGCACCACCCGCAAAGGCCGGGCCGTTCGGCTTCTTGATGGATCTCTGGACGTGGCCTAGACTACGCCTGGGTTATGGTCGGTGAAATCGGCCCCATTCAGACGGCTTGGGTAGTCACGCAGACTGTCCAAATAACATCGATTCTCCACTTGCCGAGTCATCCGTGGGTTTTTCCGTGGGCTTTGAAGACGCCGCTTATCAGAAATGCATTTCGCCCCAATGTGGCGCGACGGTGGGTACCGACGAAGTCCACGTCGCCTGTCCTCGGTGTGGAGCCTTGTTGGACATCGCGTACGACTGGGACCGGGCCCGCCCCCCCGACTCCTTGAAATACTTTGAAGCAATGTGGAGTCGTCGAGCGGAGCCGCTGCGGTTCAGTGGGGTCTGGCGGTTCTGGGAACTCCTCCCCTTCGCACCCCCAGATCAAGTGGTGACCGTCGGGGAGGGACAGACGCTCCTGCAGGAGGCGAGTCGCGTTGGCGAGTACGTTGGGATGAATCCGGGGAACCTGTTCTTGCAATACGAAGGGATGAACCCATCCGGGAGTTTCAAGGACAATGGCATGTCAGCGGCGTTCACGCATGCTCGACTGACCGGCGCCCAACGGGCCGCCTGTGCCTCGACGGGCAATACCAGTGCGTCACTGGCCATGTACTGCTCGGTCACCCAGCGAATGCGAGCGGTGATCTTCATCGGTTCGGGCAAGATCTCCTATGGAAAACTCTCCCAAGCACTCGACTACGGCGCGCTTACCGTGCAGATCGCGGGGGATTTTGACGATGCGATGGTCCGCGTTCGCGAAGTTTCGCGAGACTTGGGGATCTATCTGGTCAACAGCGTGAATCCATTTCGTCTGGAAGGTCAGAAGACCATCATGTTCCGAGTGCTGGAGGCCCTGGCCTGGGACCCGCCCGACTGGATCGTGGTTCCGGGAGGAAACCTGGGCAACTCCAGCGCGTTCGGCAAGGCCTTCGTCGAATTGAAGGAACTGGGATTGATCGACCGCATTCCTCGTCTGGCCGTGATTAATGCGAGTGGGGCGGACACACTGCATCAACTGCACGAGGTCCGCGGTGTCCGCTGGAATAATGGGTCACCTCCCATGGACGTGATTGACACCTACTTTGCCGAGATGGACGCCGCGCAGCGAAAGGCGTCGACGATCGCCAGCGCCATCGAGATCAACCGGCCTGTGAACTTGATGAAGTGTCTGCGGGCCCTCGACGCTTGTGATGGCGTGGTCCGTTGCGTGACCGACCAGGAAATCCTCGACGCCAAGGCGAAAGTTGGCGCTGGGGGGATCGGCTGCGAACCGGCAAGCGCGGCGGGCGTCGCGGGAGCAAAGCTTCTCCGGGACCAGGGGGTGATCGCTCCGAGCGACCGAGTGGTCTGCATTCTCACCGGCCATCTACTGAAAGACCCCACCGCCACGGTCGCCTATCACACCACGGACCAAGCTCAATTCGACGAAGTACTTGGCCAGCGAGGTGTTCGCCGAGCCTCCTTCGCCAACCGGGCGATCGCCGTCCGTAATGAGCTACCCGACATCATTCGGGCCATCCAGCTCTACAGCTAGAAGGCGATTCCCGTGTCCAGCGATTCCCGTATTTAGCGATCCACCCGTAAAGAAAAATTGTCAGGAACTCATCTCCATGGAAGACACGCCCACACCGATTGCCATCCACGGCGCGGGAGGAAGGATGGGACAGCGTCTCGTGGCGCTCGGCTCCACCTTTCCCGGCCTGCGAATCGCCGCCGCGCTGGAAACGTCTCACCACCCCCGACTGGGAGACGATGCCGGTACCGTTGCCGGCGTAAGCCCGCTGGGGGTCTCTCTCTCGGATCAGCTACCCCCAGGGACCGCCATCGGTGCCTTAATTGACTTTTCGACTCCCCATGGCGCGGCGGCCGCCGTCGAATTGGCCGAGCAGCATCGGATCCCGCTTGTCATGGCCACCACGGGGCTGGAATCGTCCCTGCAGCAGCGCATCGGCGAACTTTCCCGGACGGTCCCGGTCGTATGGGCACCCAGCATGAGCCTCGCCGTGAACTTGACGATGCGACTGGCCGAAATCGCGGGCCAGACCTTGACCGACTCCGGAACTCGCGCGGACGTGGAGATCATCGAACGTCATCATCGCTTCAAGGAAGATGCCCCCAGCGGCACGGCCTTGAAGTTCGGCGAACGAATTTCCAAGGTAATGGGCCTGACCGAGCACGTGCATGGGAGGCAAGGTCAACTAGGGCCCCGGCCAGCCGAGGAAATCGGCTACCACGCGCTCCGCGTCGGCGACAACCCTGGCGAACATACCATCGTGTTCGGCATGCTCGGCGAAACCATCGAACTGACAGTCCGGGCCACCAATCGCGACTGCTACGCGACCGGCGCGCTCCAGGCGGCCCAGTATGTCGCCTCGCAAGCCCCTGGACTTTACTCCATGGACGATGTACTGGGGCTCTAGCCGGCCTCCACTTGCCGGAGTGCCCCGCGCAACGGTTGAACGATCGGGAAACACATTTCGCAGGAAGGAGGTCCCATCGTGGCCAAGTGCGACGAAGGCTATCTCTGTCGCATCTGTGGGGAGGATGTTGCCGAGTTGCCGGAGAGTGAACTCTATCTGCGCTACGTCCTGGGAGAACTCGACCCAGAGACGCTCCACACGACTCGAGAATGCCACCTTCGCTGTAATCCGATTCTGGCCCAATACATCGTCCACTCGGACTTTCCAGCCGTCGAGGTCCATGGAGATTTCGACAAGCGACAGCTGGATCCAGGATTTCGCGAGGAGCGCGAGCAGCAGGTAACTCGGGGCTGGCTGCGACTCGTGGAACTCTCCCAACTCTCCGAAGTCTCGCTTCTGGAATATCCTCTACCCGAAGTTCGCGAGGCAATGCGCCGGCGGGCGGATGGCCGGTGATGAAATGCCGGTGATGAAATGCCGTGAGAGTCAGTGAGAGTCGGTAGGAATCAGTGAGAGTTCTTGGCCAATCCAATCGCGCCATGGACCACCACCCATTCTCCCAATTGAGCCGGGGCGATGCGGTAGGTACCACGGAGCGGGGGGAAAACGTAGACTTCGACCTCCGAACAGAGTGGGCTCAGGAAGAGGGAAGCATCCAGCTGCGAAACCCCTCCACCAACCACGATCACTTCGGCGGAGGTGAGTGTGATGACCTGAGCGATCGCCCAACCGAGGGCCCGCGTCGCGGTGGCGATGGCCTGCCTGGCCACCAGGTTGCCACTGGAAGCGAGCGGTCCCAACTGTTGGCAGGTCAGCTGACTCAGGTCCCCTTCACACTCCTTCTCGACGGCAATTCGGTCGGGACTCTCTGAAGGAAGCTCCGCCAGTAACTCCGTCGCGGAGCGAACAATTCCCCATCCGCTGGCCAGCGACTCGACAGTCTGCTGGGCGTCCCGCGCCTGAAGCCCGGGCCGCAAATGACCGATCTCGGCCACGGCGGGGCGACCCGCTCCATGCAGTTTTCCCTGAATGACCAGCCCACCCCCAACCCCGGTTCCCACGGTCACGTAGAAGAGGGCGGACTTTCCCTGACCGGCACCCCAAGTCGCCTCGGCCAGCGCGGCAGTGTCGCAGTCGTTGCCCAGCGTGGTGGGAAGGCCGAACTGATCCTGGCACCAATCCGCCAAGGGGAAATCGTCCCACCCCACAATCTGATGGCTGGTAATCGCGTGGCCCGCCAGCACCGGCCCACCAAATCCAATCCCCACTCGGCTGACCGGAAACTGGGCCAGCAGTTCAGGAACCACGGTTTGTAACTGCTGGCGAATACCAGCCGCCCTGGCGGATGGGTCGATCTCTAAACGTCGCTGGGCCCGAAGGTCAGCATGTTCCCCATCGCCCACCCCCAGTTGAAGCTTCGTACCGCCAATCTCGATTCCCAAGTACATTGCTCGGCCCCTCTCCCCTTGCAACGCGGTTGATTATCGACCGTCGTTCGGCGACTCGTAGCGTCCCGTCTTGTTGATACGAGCAAAGACGTCGTTCAACACCCAGTGAAACAGACAGAGGTGAATACTTTCCACCATCCCCATGTCGTCCAGTTCGACGTGCAGGCCATCCAGTTGGATTACCTTCAACTTTCCTCCCTGATAGCCCGTAAGGCCGAAGGTTTTCAACTCACGCCGATTCGCCCATTCCACGGCGCGGAGAATATTCGGACTGTTCCCCGAACCGCTGATCGCCAGGAGCAAGTCCCCCGGCTGGCCGTAATTCATGAGTTGCTGGACGAAAATCTGGTCATGGCAAACGTCATTCCCACGGCCATCAGCCATCCGGCATTGTCCGTGAGGCTGAGTACTTTGAGTCGCCGCTTGTCTTCATCGAGCAAATCTTCCGGGCGGAGCGTGCTCTTGCCCAGATCTTCGGCCATGTGACTGGCCGTGGTGCCCGAGCCTCCATTGCCGATGATGTACACAAATCGCCCGGATTCCCAGGCGCTGTAAACTGCATCGGCCCACCGCCGGAGAGCCTCCTGGTCAATCCGCTCCAATTCATCTCGAAGCCGCTGAAGATAATCCGTGTCATTGAGAGTCGCACCGAGCATCAGACGGGTGTTTCCTTTATGTTCCGCTATGTTCCGCTATGTTCCGCTATGTTCCGCTATGTTCCGCTATTTTTCGCTATGTTCCTCGCGTATGTTCGTCACGGGCCTGTTCAGGACGCCATCCCAAGGGGGGCATTCCATCGTTTGCTCTGAGTGGGTGACCCGATGCGTCAGGATACTGGATTCTCAGCAATGGTGATATCGGTACGCCCCCGGATCAACGGAGAATCCAAACGCGCGGCAGGCGACAGGCCAACCATGCCTCTCCTTTGGCGTCGTTTGAGCCCCGGGGGGAGGTCCGCCAAAGGGACAGGGGCCCCCCCGGCTACCATCGAGCCGCCTTGAGTGACTCTCCCAACAGGACTAGAATTCCTGGGGCAGTCAGAGGACGGCGACGCGTTTTTTTTCGGCTCGGTACCCGAAGTCTTGAAAACTCGAAAACTCGAAGACTGACCGACAAACCTGAGGCGTTGCTTACTGAAACTGACTAGCGTGACTCCGACCTCACCTCGCACGCTCGACGCGGGTTGGGGTTCCCTACCCTTCTTACTGTCGGCGCGAACCTTTTCACATGCTCTCCTACTTCTCCGCTTCGCTCGACATCCTTCCTCCCTCCCTTGCCTCGGTCGCGCCTCTCCTGGCCGCGGAATTCTCCGGCTGGGATGGATTCCTGGGAACGCGAGCTTCTTTCATGCTGGACGTTGTCGTCCTGGCCATGTTTGCCGTGGTCCCTCTGCTGGCCTGGAGCATTTACTTGGTGGCCTATCGACACGATTACGCCATGCACAAGCGAATGCAGTTGATCCTCGCTTTCCTACTGCTGATCGCCGTCGGCCTGTTCGAGGTGGACATGCGGTTTTTCTCCGATTGGGAGGAGCGGGCGGCCCCGTCGCGATTCTACGAAGCCGGTGAATGGGATGCCGTCTGGGGAAGTCTGGCGTTGCACTTGGTTTTCGCGGTCCCGACCCTTTTTCTCTGGATTTATGTCGTCATCGCCGCGCTGAGGAAATTCCCCAAACCGCCCGGCCCCAACGAACACAGCCGACAGCATCGAGTGGTCGCGACCCTCGGCGCTGTCGGCATGTTCATGACCGCCGTTACCGGCTGGATTTTCTACACCCTGGCCTTTATCGCCTGACCGTAATCCGGTCTTCGACGGGAACCAGCCAGACCTGTCGAACTTGAGACAAAATGTCCACCGCTTCCTGGTTCGAGCGAACACGCCCCTCAACCACCACGCCGTCGTCCGACACAATGATTTCCAGGTCGGCGTGGGGATACTCCTGGGCCAGCCGAGTGACCAGCCGATCATGCTGATCCGCTTGCCGGTTGGCCTGTTGATTAGCCGTGCCGACGACGACCAGATAATTCGTCGCCACTTCGCCGGACGTTCCCTTGCCTTGTCCCCACACCCGCACGTGCGTCTCCCCCCGCCGCTTCCCGGTGATCGAGATCTCTCCCGACTCCGCCTGCACCACATCACAGATCGCCGGGTCCAAAACTTCGGTACGCAAGACTTCCCGCCTCGTGCGAATCACCCGACTCTGCTGCAACTCAAGCTGCACTCGGCCGTGAGTCGTCAACTCCCCCCGGGGCGCGGGGCGAGTTGGGCGGGCCAAGTTCTGTTCGCTGAAATCGTCCGAGCTAACGCTGGCTCGAGCGACCCGAGGTGACTTCTCGCCGGCTGATCGAGGAGGAGCGGCAAGGTCAAGCCGCATAAGATTCTCGGATTCCACGACCACGGATTCCTCTGCTCTCGGCTCCAAGTCAGGAAGGGGGCGCGGAGCGAGCGATTCCAAGCTCAGGTCTTGAGGCACGGAACCTTGGGGTTTCTGGCCCCGTCGGGATACTGAGGGAATTGCCTCGGGGCTGATCTCCATGGCAGGCATGATGATCAGCTCCGCTGTTGACGGGCCTTGAGACCTCGCGATCTCGGATCCCCCTTCGTCCGTCACCCGGTCGGAAACTTGATCGGTTATGTGATCGGAGACTTGATCGGTAACCTGGTCCGCGACGCGATCCGTTACCCGGCCAGTGGCACCGGCCAATACCGGCTCCCGGACATCCGAGGCACTTCCACGAGCTGGCCGGGGTTCGTCGGAAACCGCCGCTCGCTGGGGCCTGGCACGATGGACTGGCCGCTCGAGCACCAACAGGGCACCATCCGACACCCCCGCTCGCACTTTCCGGTCCGATTGGTCCTCATCCGAAACCTCAGCTCGAGCCAAGCCGGGTCGGTCGGTCACTCCCGCAGTTGCCGCCTCTGGCAAATCCGAAACTCCGTGCCACTGCGGTGATCGAGCGGGAGACGGTGAGCCCGCTGCTCTCCCACCGGATTCCGCCTGGCTCGTATATGTCGGATGGAGACGTTCCTTGCCCTGCCGCTTGGCGAGGGTAGGCGCGGGCCGAGCCTCGTGCGAGTGCATGTCGTCGGCGTCCTCGTCCGACACGGCGGCGAATGCCGGACCGCGATGGGGCGTCGGAGTCGGAGTCGGAGTCGGAGTCGGAGTCGGATCGCTCGGATCGGTCCTGGCAATCGGTTCGGCCAACGTGGGAAGGGGAGTCGGCGGAGCCAAGCTCAGAGGCAAGGTGACAGTCGCCGAGCCGCTTTCCAGTTCCTCCGTCACTTGATCCGTTTCAGTCAACCTCTCCGGTGACCCCCTCTCTGGTGACACCGTTGCCGAGTTCCACGTCAGGTCGTCCTCCTCATGCTCGAGAACCCCATCGACCCGCTCACCGGGAACTTCCGTCTCCGAGGCATCTCCCTCGGACGGATTGAGCGTCAATGGGCCGAAGTCAGGTTGTTCTCGGTCCGCTTGCTTCAACTCGGCCTGGTCCAACTCGGCCTGGTCCAACTCGGCCTGGTCCAACTCGATCGGGTCCAATTCGGTCTGATCCAGCTCAAACGGTTCCAGATCCGTTGGTTCTCGTTCGGCCTGATCCCAATCGGCCTCTGCCAGAACGTCTTCTGCCAGTTCCGTCTGTTCCAAGTCCGCTTGGTCCAGCTGAGCCGTTTGCAATTCGGTGACACGAACCTCAATCGGGAGGACTGGACCGACGCCCGAGACCGATTCCAGGCGGAAGTCCGCCTGTACGGTTCGTGGCTGGACCGGCTGATCCTCCCTCTCGGAATCGCTGACCATTCGAATCGGCCCGCCCGATTTTGTGGGAGTAGGGAGCTTACCCGGCGTGGCCCGCGAAGATGTGGAGGGGGGTGACGGTCGCAGCGTCCGTGGGTCTTGCCGCTCAGTGGTTCTTCCCTGAGTCATGCTGTTTTCCACTCGGCTTCCGGCTGGAGCGGCCTGCGCCAATCGCCGGGCCCGGAAACCATCCAACAGCACTTCGGTCGCCTTGTCCGCATCACGGGAAGCATCGCGAGACGCGCCTGGACTGGGGCAAACGTCGTTCGAACAACTGGCAACGGCCGTCCACCCCATGGTGGCAAGGAGTCGTTGCCGAACGACGAAACGGTCCACGGAGGAATTGATATTGTCCGCCGCTGCGTCGGCCATTTCCGGCGAAGGCGGTGCTTCCGGCAGAGGACTGGCCTCCTCCGTCGGATACGGCAACTCACGGGGAACCTCCAACTTTTCACCATCGACGGTGTTAGAGGGATTCAGCTCCTGAAGTGCTCGGTATGTGTCGGAAGCGCTGCGAGCCATCCGCTGATCCAGCCGCCGATAGGCCTCATGCTCCTCGGCGTCCCCCCAGAGATCTCGAGTCACCAGTCCCCCCGCGCCGACGCTCCCCGAATCGGTGACGGAATCGACGACTCGGCTGGAACTGATCGGGAAGCTCTCAGCCCCTCGGACTTGGGGTTCGGAGTGAGCCAGTGCCAGCGTCTGTAGTGGCGTGGCGACGAGTCCCATGGCAAAAACACATCCCCAGGCGCGCCAGCGTTGGGGCTTTTTGCTCGCCGGACGTCGTTTCCTAGCATTCATCTAATATTCCCCCTTCAGATTCCAATCAGTCGGGGTGCTCCAATGCACTCCAAGTCACTCGGGAATCCCGCGCAACTCCCGCCTAATCTTGATCGGTGCGAAAGGAAAGCGATTTGAGCAAATGTAGGGATTATTCCGAAAACGCACTCCGGGGCCGTTTTGCCACCAGTCAAGACGAAAAAATTATTCAAGTTTCACCAGGGAGGCCAGCACTTTTCTTGTTCCCTGAAAAGTCTGCCTCCCATGCATCGTGACGAAGTTATCGACGAGGGCCACGTCACCATGACGCCAAGGAACGGGAAAAGCCAGGTTTTCGGCCAACTCCGCCGCTCGGCAAGCAGCCTCGCCATTCAAGGGAGAACCATCGCCATGCGAAATGGCTTTCGCCGGATCATTGCGGGTATCCCTCCAACCCTGGAAGGCAGCAATCAGTTGATTGAAGAACGTCGTACGTCCATCGGGCAGAGTCATCGTGGCCGGCAACGGAGGTGTCGTTGCCTCCAGACAATCATCCTCCCGCCACTTCCACGCATAGCCCAGTGTTTTGAGCCGAGCCTCCGCCTGCTCGCGACGGGTGGCCCGCAACGTTCTCTGCCAGCTTCTCCCCATGCCCGACTCCGGGTCGTCGGATGAAGGCATCACACTGGTATACTTCAGCCCCTTGTTCTGACAGTCCGCGGCAAATTGAGGCTCGGCGACCCGCAGAAGCTGCCAGAGAATGTCCGACCGGCAGAGCGGCGTTGCTCCACCCGATTCCGCCGCCTGTTCGCAGAAAAAGAAGAGGTGGCTTGGATAGATGGGGGTTTGAGCCATCTCGTGATGCAGGAAAATCGGAACCGAGGGGGGAGCTTCGTTCGCCGTAAAGACTCGCTCGGTTCGGTTCACTCGGACCGCATTGGAAAGCGATTCGTCATACGGGAAGTTCGGCAGTTCAAACGCGCGGACGAAGGAGTCGAAGTCCTCGACCGTGACCAAGGGAAACCCTCGAAACAGAACGGCCCCTCGCCGGCGGGCACTCCGCAGCAGTTCTTCCTTTTCCGCCTGAATCCAGCCGCTCAATTCGTCTCGACCGACCCCTTTCGTTCGGCATGCCAGAACAAGCGGAAAAGCCTGGCCGTCCAAATCAACTTGCCCGGGTAGTGTCGCCTCGTGAACCGTGATCACCGATCATCCTTTCATCGCGCTGTCGCGTCGTCGCGTGGGGTCGAGGGGTCGAGGGGTGAAGCGGTGGACCGGTGGAGGGATCGAAGGGACTGGAAGTGGAGTGGTTGACCGACACGCACAAGCAACCGCGTCAGCATCGATCGAGAATTTAGTCTCGACTTGGGCTTCGCGAAAGTGCATGTTCTTTCCCAGAGCGAAAAAGGAGTGCCGCCGTCGGTTGGTCGACTTGACGGGCGATGGGAGGAAACCGGCCGAGAAGTTCCCCATTCCGTTGTAGGGAAGTCCACGAGGATCCGGGAGGACCACAAAAGTGGGCAACTCATCCGTCAACCTTCCCAAGGCATATCCGACCCAGGCCCCGCAACAGGGCATTCCGGGGAGCAGAAAACCGGTGGTCTGGAGGTAACTGGCCGGGCCATGCACGTTGGTTCGAGATGTTTGCGCCATGAGAAACGCCAATCTGACTATGGCGGAACGAGCGGCACGCCAACCGGACCGTCGATGGCCCTCAAGCGGAAATTCAGGAAACAGTCATTCCGGAAACAGTATCGGCGGCCAACGGTCAACCGAACCGGCCCGTAATATAGTTTTCCGTCTGCTGGTTGACCGGCTTGGTGAAGATATCTCGAGTCGGCCCGAATTCGACCAGATTCCCTTCATAGAGAAATGCGGTGAAGTCGGAGGCACGAGCGGCCTGTTGCATGTTGTGGGTCACAATCACAATCGTGTAATCCCGCCGCAGTTCGGCAATCAAGTCCTCGATTGCAATGGTCGACCGGGGATCGAGCGCCGAACAGGGCTCATCCATCAACAGCACTTCGGGTTCTATGGCGATGGCTCGAGCGATGCAAAGCCGCTGCTGCTGGCCACCACTGAGCCCCAAGGCGGCATGCCGGAGGCGGTGCTTCACTTCGTCCCACAGGGCCGCCTTCCGCAAGGCCCATTCGATTCGCTGATCAAGCTCCGACCGGCTCAGTTTCATGTGGAGCCGGGGACCGAACGCCACATTGTCATAAATCGACTTTGGAAACGGGTTCGGCTTTTGAAAGACCATGCCGACTCGCCGCCGCAGGTCAACCACGTCCACTTGCTGAGCGAGCACGTCGAGACCATGCATGGTCAGTTCCCCATCGGCGTGAGCCGATGGGACCGTGTCGTTCATCCGATTGATCCACCGCAACAGCGTACTTTTTCCACATCCGCTCGGCCCAATGAAGGCCGTCACTTGGTTTTCCGGAATGTCGGCATGAATCGATCGGACCGCCTGCATCTCGCCATACCAGGCATTGAAACTTCGCAACCGAATGGCGGTCGGCAAGGTTGAGGATTCGCGCGATTCGCTCGCGGATGCTCCCACGGGTGCCGAGGGGGGGAGAGAGCCCGAGGCGGCACGGGTTGGCTTCTCTTGCGTACCAGTCATGGATTTCCGTGTGGGATCGGTGGACCGCGCGACCGGGGCGCGAACCGGAGGTTACGACAAGGGCTTTTGCAACTTATTTCGGATGAAAATGGCCAATCCGTTGAAGCAGAGCAGGATCGCGAGAAGGACAATGATTCCACTCGCGGCCAGACGGTGAAACTCCGGATTCGGGAGTCCAGCCCAATTGTAAATCTGGAGGGGAAGGACCGTAAAGTCGTCCATGACATTCCCGGGGGCATTCGTGATGTAGACGATCCCCGCAATGATCAGAATCGGCGCGGCCTCCCCCACCGCTCGACTCATCGCCAGGATGGCCCCGGTCATGATCCCCGGAATGGAGGCGGGCAAGGTTACGTTCCAGACCACCTGCCATCGAGTCGCCCCGAGCCCCTGGGCTCCTTCCCGGAGCGAGTCGGGAACCGCTCGGAGAGCTTCCTGAGCCGAGATGATCACGATCGGAAGCGTGACGAGCATCAGCGTCAAGGCCCCCGCCAATACGCCCCGACCCAGCGGCAACTGCAAATTATACCAGGCTCGGTCGACAATC
>JBJHCD010000053.1:0-13284 GCA_050485845.1 Pirellulaceae bacterium
ACCCAATAGTCCGTCCGAGCGGAAGTGCCGGCGGCGCCGAAATGGGGAAGTCGAAAGGGACCGTGCCAGATCCGCCCCCGATCCAGGGAGTACTCGAACCTCGACTCTCCCGCATGAACGCTCGACATCCTCGCGGTCAAGGCAAAATCGGGATGCAGAAAATCGATCTCTCCCGGGCAGTCCTGGAGGGGTGGAATTGTCAAACCTGGTGTTTCCACTCCATGCAATGACTCCCCTCGAGGAATCAAATGCCCTTTCTCGGCCGGGTGCTCATGCTGCCATGATTCTCCTCCATCGAGACTGCGTGCCAACCAATGCTGCTCGGGACGCTCCCGATCGAAGTGATGCCGATCCGGCCCAAGATCCTTGTAGTCGCCCCGCGAGTAACCGACAAGAATTTCATCTCCCCACGACCAGATTCCATGATTAGCCGGCCAACCTCCGAAACGCCCCGACTCGTGGTACACCACGACATGCTGAACATCCTCCGGGGGAACCGAAAGGGAAGTCGGTTCCTCGGCACCAACAAGATCCTCTTCCGTCAGAACGACATGGTTAATCACGGAACGGCCGTCGGAAGTGAAAACGAGGTGAATCTTGCCATCCTTCGCTTGGACGGCGTAGGGATAGGCATACGCGTTGTTCCCATCGGCGATCACTTGGCGATGCGGCCAAGTTTTTCCTTGATCGTCCGAAATCGTGGCGACCAAGGGGGTTCGGCGATGCATGCTGTCGTTGTAAATCAGAAGCAAGCGACCGCTGTTCAGTTTGATCAGGGCGATGGCCGAGTTGGGATTGGGGAAGGGGGTGTCGATTCCTTCCGACCAGGTCTTGCCCCCATCGTGCGACTCCGAGCCGACGATATATCCCTCCGTCTCGGGCCCGTATCCTCCACCGCGACGACAATACGCGATCAGGTGCTCGTCGCTGATCTGGACGACATTGGCTTGGATGCAACCGCGGGGCGAGCGGATGCGGCCCGATTCGGTCCAGTTGCCCGTCTCGGGATCGATGCGCAGAAAGAAGGCCGTCGAATCAGCCCCCACGACCTCGCGATCATCGCCCGTTTCGTGATAGACCGGTAGCAGGTATTCTCCGCTGTGTAACTCGATCGGCGGTCCCTGTACCATGGTGCCGAGTTCCCAAGTGAGGTTGATCGGATCGGACCAAGTCTCGGCTCCGTCGGAGGAGATCTTGGCCTTGACGCGCGATTGCGACCACGTGGGACCGTAACGAGTCAGGTAGAACAACCAGACCTTTCCGTCGGGAGCTTGCCACACCAGTGAATTACCATCCGTGAGAAACGGAGTGTCCGCGATGACCGCTGGTTCGCTCCATTGGTCGGTCCCTTTCTTGAGCCGAGTTCCCCAGACCTTCTGGTCCGTCTCATACTCACCCGAACCTCCATAAAACGAGACGTAGAGGTCACCGTTCTCCAGTTCGGTGATCGACGCCGGATGTTTGTAGGCCCCGCCCGGGTCGTCGGGGCCCTTGACGCGGGAAATCTTCCATTCGGTCGCATGAACGCCGTTGACGGTCCCGCCAACCCCGCCGGTCAAGGCCACGCCGGTCGAGGCCACAATGGCGTACAGAACAACAAGAATATGACGGGAGACAATTCGGTGCATCGGCTCGCTTCTCGCTGGACAGAAAGAGTGAGGTGAGTTGGCCATCCGTAGTCGCCCATAGTGTACTCCATGCCGCCACCTCGTGTAGAGTGAGTGGCCCGTTGGGGCGACGTGACGCAAAGGGGGCGGAAAGAGAACTTTCAGCCCGATAGAATGTGGCGCCGCCCCACTCACGGGGACTCATTCGCTTCCTTCCATGGATATCTCAAGGCACGATGAGCAATTCGAACACCGATCCATCCACATCCGACTCTTCCCAATCTTCTCAATCATCCCAAGAACGCCCCGGACTTCTTGATCGAGTCGAGGCGGCGGGGAATCGGCTCCCCGATCCATCAATACTGTTCATGTTCGGGGCCCTCCTGGTCATGCTGGCTTCGGCACTCGCCAGTCAGCTGAATTGGGAAGTCGTCAAAAAGGTTCCCATCCAGGTTGTGGACGAGGAGTCCGGAAAAGCTCGGCTGGAACTCGTCCCCTCCACGGTTTCCGTCGAGAGCGTCAACGACGAGGGGGAGACGGTCGTGGAGGAAACGGAGGAAATCCTCCGTTCCGTGAATCTGCTGACTTCCGATGGCGTATTCTGGGCGATCAGTTCGCTGATCGACAACTTCATGAGTTTCCCACCACTCGGCATCGTTCTGGTGGGAATGATGGGCATCGGCGTGGCGGAGCGAACCGGTTTGATTGCCGCCTTGCTGAAACTGTTCATGCTCATCACTCCTTCGAAATTGCTGACTCCCGCCATGGTGTTCATCGGAGTGATGAGTTCCTTGGCCGCCGATGCCGGTTATGTCGTGCTGCCTCCCCTAGCCGCGCTGCTGTTTATCGCCGTCGGGCGGTCCCCCATGGTCGGGATCGCCGCCGTCTTCGCCGGAGTCTCCGCCGGATTTAACGCCAATCTAGTAGTCACCGGCATGGATCCACTTCTGGCCGGGCTCTCCACCGCCGGCGCTCAGTTCGTCGATCCGGATTATGTGGTCAATCCCAGTTCTAACTGGCTGTTCATGATCTTTTCGACTTTCATGGCGACGCTGGTTGGTTGGGGAGTCACGCATTGGATTGTGGAACCTCGATTCGAATCGAAGGCGCCCGAAGAGGGAGGTCCCCCCGCTCAATCCGACGAGGGTGTGGAAATGCAGTCGCTGACCAGGGAAGAAGTACGGGGAGTCCGGGTCGCCGGGCTGATAGCGGTTGCCGCTTTTGCGTTGGTGCTGGTCAACATCCTGGTACCTGGGTTTCCGCTCCACGGCAAAGGGACTTACTTCGACCGCTGGGCCGAATCGATCGTTCCGCTGCTCTTCTTTCTGTTCCTGCTCCCTGGCATCGCCTTTGGAATCTCCAATCAGACGATCCAATCGACCAAGGACCTGTCACGGCTGATGACCGAGGCGATGGCGGCCATGGCACCCATCATCGTGTTGGCATTTTTTGCCGCGCAGTTCGTCGAGTTCTTCCGTTACTCGAACCTCGGCGCGATGCTCGCCATCTCGGGTGGGGAACTGCTGGCGACGGCCGGACTCCCCACCTTTGCTCTGCTGATAACCTTCATTTTGCTCACGGCGACATTCAACATGTTCGTTGGATCAATGAGTGCCAAGTATGCCCTGTTTGCCCCGATCTTCATCCCGATGCTGATGCTGGTCGGCATTAGTCCCGAGCTAACTCAGGCCGCCTACCGCATCGGAGACTCGGTCACGAACATCATCACGCCCCTCAATGCCTACTTGATCATCATTCTGGTCTTCATGCAGAAGCATGATCGATCGGCCGGCATGGGAACACTGATCGCCACCATGCTCCCCTACACCATCTTTTTCACGATTGCGTGGTCGTTGATGCTAGGGATCTGGCTGGTCCTGGACCTGCCGCTGGGGATCCCCTTCGATACAGGACCTCTCACCTATCCTCCCAACCCCTGACCCAGAGTGACTCGGTCTGATGCGGGGAATTCGAGCCAAAACTCCTCACTACTCGCTCGTTTTCCCCGAATTCCACTTATCTTCACCCAAATTTCACTATCTTGCATTTGGCGGTTAATCACTCTAAAGAACCTTGTATTACCTTGAATTCCGATTGACTTCACTTCGAACCGGTTGACTCGCATCCGCACGCCGGACGGGTTATAGTTCAGGCAGCGTCTGATTCAGGAGGCCTGCCATGTGCCGCAAAGGGGACTTGCCAATGCTCGGGAAGCGATTACTGCACGGCGTTTTCGTCTCGGTTGTCATCTCTGTTTTCGCTGTCGTTTTCCAACCGGTCAGCCTGCTTTCCGCGAACGACGCGAATGATTGGAAGACCTACCGGGGCGACTACCAGCGCAGCGGTTCCACCCAGTCGGACCTGTCATTTCCGCTTCGCGCCGTCTGGACTTCACGGGCTCCCGCCGAACTGAGGTTGGCTTGGTCGGCGGCGGAAGGCCGAGTCATGGAGGGAAAACTGATCGGTCACCGCGTCCGGTTTGACGACGCGTTCCGAACGGTTGTTTCCGATGGACGCGTCTATTTCGGCTCCTCGGTGGATCACCACGTCCATTGTGTCGATCTCCGCAGTGGCGAGACTTTATGGACGTTTACGACCGGGGGACCCGTTCGACTTGCCCCGACCGTTTCGGGGCCCTACCTGCTGTTCGGATCGGATGACGGCCAGGTGTACTGCGTCGACAAGGCCAGTGGCGCGCTGCGATGGACGCGGCGACCATCGACGCGAAACGAATGGCTGCTGGCACGAGGAGAGATGATCTCCAAGTGGGCAGTGCGCACGGGGGTGCTCGTCCATGAAGGGATTGCCTACTACGGCGCCGGGATTTTTCCCCATGAAGACGTCTATCTCGAAGGAGTGGACCTTGAGACCGGCGAGGTACGGTGGCGGGCCGACCATATCAGCTCACAGGATGCCGGTCGCGACGACCTTTCGCCGCAAGGCTACCTGCTGGCCGAGGGAAATCTGCTCTTTGTTCCATCCGGGCGTTCTCTCCCGGCCGCCTTCGATTTGACCACCGGACAGATGCTTCATAAGCGAACGCATAGCTGGCGGACCACGGCGGGAGGTGTCGTGGGGGGAACTCGGGCATTACTGTCGGATGGCCAGATCTACAGTGGTGGGCCGCACCACTATTTGGCCATGGATCAGAACAGCGGAGATGTCGGATTCGCCTGGATTGACGGCCGACAAATGTCGGTGCAGGACGACCAAGCGTATGTTGTAACAGGGACACACCTGGCTCGACTGGACCGCATTCCCCACGCCGAAGCGAGTCGAGAACGGCAAAAACTGACGCTCGACATCTACAACGCAAACCGCGCCCGGTCTGGGGCCAACGCGGAAAAGCGAGCCGAGTTGGACCAACAGATCGAGGCCGCCAATCAACGTTTGGCGGAGATCGCCAGCCAGGGCGTGGCTTGGCAAGTTGAAACCAAGGATGACACGTCGTTGCTTGTCACGGCAAACCATGTGGTGGTAGGTGGCGAGGGTCGAGTCACCGCGTATCAGAAGAACGACGGCCAGCAGATTTGGCAAGCGGAAGTCGACGGTTCTCCTCGGGGACTGGCGGCCGTGGATGGATACCTGCTGGTCAGCACGGACGCCGGAGTCATCACCTGTTTTTCATCCCTCCCGGAATTGGCCTCCGACACTCCCACCATGTTCCTCCAGGGTGGATCCCAACAGCAGTGGGAAAGCGATCCGGTGATCCAACAAGCGGCCCAGGAACTGTTGGAGCATACCGGTGTCACCCAGGGATTCTGCCTGGTGCTGGGAACGCTTCAGGGAGACCTTCCCTATGAGCTTGCCCGGAACAGCCAGCTGAGAGTCTACTGCATCGAACCGGATGAGGAGCGAGTACAACAGGCTCGCCAACGACTGCAAGACGCCGGGTGGTACGGCCATCGAATTACCGTCCATCAAGGGAGTTTTGATGAGATCCCCTATTCAAACTACTTCGCCAACTTGGTTGTCGCGGAGGAGACCGCTCGCGAGGGTCGAATTCCCCAGGAATTGGACTTGGCTTCCCGGCATGTGAAACCGGCCGGTGGCGTGCTCTGCCTCGCCCTCCCCGGTAAGTCGGGGCCGTCGGATGATCCGCCCGTGCCAGAGGATCCAGCCGGCCGGCGCCCCGGACTGGCAATCGCCGATCATTCCGAATATTCCCGAGCAAATGGGCATGCCTTTCTCACTCGAGGAATACTGCCGGGAGCCGGCAATTGGTCGCACCAGTATGGCAATCCCGACAACACGGCGGTAAGCCGCGATACTCGAGTAACCGGGGACTTGGGAGTCTTGTGGTATGGGGATCCGGGAGCCGAGCAGATGGTGAATCGCCATGAAGGAGCCGTCGGCCCGCTGGCGGTAAACGGTCGCCTGTTCGTGCAGGGGGAGTGGTCCATCATGGCGTATGACGCTTACAACGGCGTGCATCTTTGGACTCATGAAAATCCGCAGGCGATCCGGACCGGAGTGTTCCAGAACCAGAATCCGGGCAATCTGGCGGCCGGCGAAGAGGGATTGTTCCACTTCTTGGGTGACAAGTGCTACCAGCTTGACTTGGCAACGGGTGAGTTGGTGGCGACTCATTCCCTTCCTCCGGACGCCGACGCGGGACGACACGAATGGGGTTACGTCGCCGTTCAAGGAGGAATCCTGTTCGGCACGGCGACCGTTCGACAGGAACTGGATGCTCGTCAGCGACGGCGGGGCCGAGTTACCGAGGAAGCGACGGACTCCATCTTTGCCATCGATATCGAGAGCGGACGGCATCTATGGTCTTACGAGGGAAAGAGCATCTCGCATCACACCATTGCGCTCGCTCCGGATAAAGTCTGCTTCATTGATAGCTCGCTGACCACCGAACAGAGAAACGCGATGCTGCGGCAAGACAAGTCGCAGTTCGAAGGGCTGAGCGATGACGAACGCAAGATCGCGGAAGACCGGCTGAAGAACGCCGACCTGCGAATGGCCGTTGCCCTGGACGCGCGAAGCGGTCGTCGGCTCTGGGCATCCCCGGTCGATGTGACCGACTGCAGCGATATCGGTATCGGTGGGGGCAAATTGACCATGATGTTCGCGGATGGGAAATTGGTCCTCTGCGGCGCGAATGCCAATGGCCACTATTGGAATCAGTTCATGGCCGGTGAATTTCAACGTCGGAGAATTGTCGTCCTTTCGGCGGACGCTGGTTATCAACTCTGGGCCAGGGACGCCAATTATCTGCATCGACCGATCGTCATCGGCGACAAGATCCTGGCCGAGCCCTGGATGTATGATCTGGAGAACGGCGAGCAGATCACGCGAAATCATCCCGTGACGGGGCGGCCCGAACCCTGGTCGATGATGCGAACCGGACATCATTGCGGAATGGTCACCGGTAGTGACTCGGGAATGTTGCTCTTCCGCTCGGGATTCACCGGTTTCAAGGACTTGAATGAGGATGGTGGAGTCCGGCACTTCTCCGGTCATCGACTCGGATGCTGGATCAATGCCATTGTGGCCAATGGGTTGGTGATGATTCCCGAGGCGGGGGCCGGATGCGTCTGCCAATTCTCCTTGGAATCCACCATTGTGCTCGAGCCGCGCGAAGCTCGACGCCCTTGGTCGGTGTTCAGCGCGGTGGGGGCGGTGAAACCGGTGAAGCATCTGGCTCTCAACCTGGGAGCCCCCGGCGACCGCAAGGATGCGTCCGGTCAACTCTGGCTCTCCTACCCACGCTACACCCCCTATCGCAAGACATCGCTGGAAGTGGAACTCGACCTGAAACCCCAATTCCGCTCCACCGACAACGTCCCCGCGCTGGCTCGAGTGTCAACTTTGGCCAGTGGAGGCGTGAAGGCGATCGGCTTTGATAACGTCAGTGACGAGTCGGCTCGTGAAGTTGAGTCGGAGATCCCCTGGCTGTATCAGTCCTGGGCCAGTGATCTCACCAGCTTGCAACTGCCATTGACCGAAGGGGAGGACGACGCGGGCCTATACACAATCCGACTGCACTGTGCCGACCTGCGTGACGAGGTTGGCGAGGTGTCGTCCTTCGAGGTGGTCTTGGGACAGGGGGACGAGCTTCGCACGATTCCCGTGGAACTGGCCGGATCGTCCGAAGGGCCGGTTCAACCGCAGGTGATCGAGATCTCCGGCATCCAAGTCGCTGGTGACTTGGCACTTGAGTTTCGGGCCGTTCGAGGAACTCCGATCCTAAATGCCATCGAGGCAATTCGCGAAGAGTGACTTTGAAGGGGCCGCGGTTAAGCCGGACTCGACCGCATTAATCGACTGGCGGCAACACATCGGGCACAACCTGGTAGCCATCGGACAAGGTATTCGTCGTGTTGAAGAGGGCGGCGATCGCCAGGATCTCCCCGATTCCCTCCGAATTCAAGCCGAGTTTCACCAGGGCGGCCGTATGGGACTGGATGCAGTATGAGCAACCATTTGTGGCCGACACGGCCAGGGCGATTGCTTCCCGAGTAATCGGCGAGAGGGACGAGCTTCCCCCGTCGAACTCGGGATGCATCAGGCTCTTCAGCCGAGTCCACACGGATTCCAACTGGCTCGGATTCGTGGCCAACACGCGCCAAAAATTCGGTATGAAGTCGATTCCTTTCGTGGCCTTGATATCCGCAAAAATCTCGGCCACTCGCCCCGTGGCTTCTGATTCTTCGATGGGGCGGACCGTGGCGATTCGAGGATTGTTCACGAGAGTCACTTCTCCAAATTCTGAGTCAAGCCGTTTTGATTCAAGCCGTTTTGATTCAAGTCGTTCTGTTCAAGTCGTTCTGTTCAAGCATGGGCTTCCAAGTCTGCCCGGCCATCCATCTCACGATGAATTTCCATTAAAATGACAACTTGGTGCCAGAGGGACGTTTTCACCTCGCCGGCTACATAATCCACCAAATCGCTGACCGCCGAGACAACCGCTGCATAAGTTCCGGCGGCACGTACCGTGAGCGATTCATTATCGAGTGAATCGGCGGGAGTGGCAACAGACGAAGGGGCGACTTCGCTTGAATATGCTTCGGAATATACTTCGGAGGAGCACGCATTGGAGACAGTTCGCTTCCTGACCGACTTGCAGGATGATGATTTGGCTTTGGCGGGTGGTAAGGGGGCGAATCTGGCTGCCATGATTCGCGGTTCCCTGCCCGTGCCGCCCGGATTCGTGGTGCTGACGACCGCTTACCGCGCGTTCGTTCAGAAGTCTGGATTGGCTGAGGAAATCCGAGCCGTCACGAAAGTGAGGGAAGCCGGTAGTTTCGAGAAGTTGGAGGCCAGAACACTTCGAGTCCGTGAACAGTTCCTCCAGACCGACATCCCCGACGAACTGGTCGAAACCATTGCCGGGGCCTATGAAGCGCTGGGATCGGGCCGAGTTGCCATTCGGTCATCGGCCACCACCGAAGACCTCCCTGAATCCTCCTTTGCGGGACAGCATGACTCGTTTCTCCATATTGCCGGTGTCGGGGAGGTTTGCCGGTCGGTGAGGCGCTGCTGGGCCTCGCTTTGGAATCCTCGAGCGGTCGTGTATCGCGAGCGACATGGACTGAATCGCCCCGACGTGGCGTTGGCCGTGGTTGTGCAGCGGATGGTACCGGCTGACCGGGCGGGGGTCCTGTTTACCGCCAACCCACTGAATCACCGCCGGGACCAAATGTTGATTAACTCGTCGTTCGGGTTGGGAGAAGCGGTCGTCAGCGGCGCCGTCTCGCCCGATCAGTGGGTGACGAACTGGGATGGCCGAGTGCTCCGCACCCACATTGCGGACAAAGAGGTCGTCGTCGTGGAGACGGAAAGTGGGACAGCTCAGCAGCCGATGCCCGAGTCGCGGCGGCAACTTCCCAGTTTGAGCGACGACGAGGTTGCCGAGTTGGTTCAGTTTGGGCGGAGGACAGCCGGCCACTTTGGTTCGCCGCAGGATATCGAGTGGGCCAGCGCGGAGGGGAAACTTTTCCTGGTGCAGTCCCGGCCGATCACGTCGCTGTTCCCTTTGCCGGAACCTTTGCCCGATCCGAAAAAGGGTTTGCGTCTTTATCTCTGTGCCAGCGTGAATGCTCAGCAGATGGTGGAGCCGATGACTCCCATGGGGATCGAATATTGGCGAGTGCTCACGGCTGGATTCGTTCGGTTGGGAACGGGGAAATTGAATCGTGACTTGCGGTGGTTCAAGACGGCCGCGGGACGGATGTTCGTCGACGTCACCGAGATGCTGCGATCCAGGCGGAATTGGGGGAAGTTGGCGCGGGCGCTTTCCGAAAAAGACCCGATCACGGCCCGGGCCCTGCTGGAGTTTCAGGAGAGAGAAGGTGACGCAATTGTGGAGAAGCCGGGGGGCATCGGATTCTTGCCGCATCTCATACCGCTCGGATTGCGCCTTGGCTTTCGAGCGTTTCACTCCCTGCTGGCGCCTCGGCAGGCGCGACTGAAGGTTCTCCACGAGACGCGGGTGGCCATCGACCGGTTGGAGCGCGAGGCGAGCGAATTGAAAACGATTCCCGAGCGGTTGCGGTTTCTGTGGGAGGAGCTAGGAGAGCGTGGAGCGATGATTTGGCTGACTCCCGTCGCCGTGATGTACCCGGGATTGATAGCCGAGAACATAGCTCGCGAGTCGGTGCGATCCTGGTTGGGCGAATCGGCCGATTTTTCCCCAGTGCAGCGAGCACTACCCTACAATGTCACGACGGAAATGGGTTTGGAACTCTGCCGAATTGCCGATCAGTTGAAAAACGCTGGAGTGGAGCCCACGACCTCGCATCCCGCCGTGCGTGATTTTCTCGACCACTACGGCCACCGTGCCGTATGGGAAATCGACGCGGGCGTGGCTCGGTGGAGCGAAGAGAGTGGCTACATTTTGGAGCTTCTCCGTAACTCGATTATTTCCCCGGACCCGCTCGAGCCCCTACAGCAGTTCGCCGTCCATCAGGCCAAGGCGGATCGGCAGATTGAAACCCTGGTGGCTGAAGTGCGTCAAAAACAAGGGATATTCCAAGCCTGGTGGTTGGGATGGCTGATTCGCCGCTATCGCCAGTTGGCGGGTCTCCGCGAGCAGCCGAAGTTTGAAGGATCCCGCATGATCGCCATCGCGCGTCGCCTGATGATGGAGGCAGGGCAAGAACTGGTCACTCGCGGTTGTCTGGACGAGGCCGAGGATATCTTCTTTCTCACCTTGCGCGACGTCGAGGATGCGGTTCGAGGGGAGGTTTGTGACCTGCGCCGGTTGGTGGAGAAGTCTCGAGCGAGCTACACGAGGGAGATGGAACGGAGGGCGGTACCGCGCTGGATGACTAGTTCGGGAGAGGCTATTCTCGGGGTTGCGGGGGAAGACGCCGAAGGAGTCTTGAGCGGCATATCCGTCTCACAAGGCGTGTATGAAGGAAACGTCCGCGTCGTACGGCATCCTTCGGATGCTGGTCTTGAATCGGGCGAGGTGATGGTTTGTCGCGGTACCGATCCGGCTTGGACGCCCCTGTTTCTCCGCGCCGGGGCATTGGTGATGGAGACGGGAGGAACCGTGTCACACGGAGCGATCGTGGCTCGGGAATATGGGTTGCCGGCCGTGGCCGGCGTGCCGGAAGCAACTCGGCGACTCCAGAATGGTCAGCGGGTTCGAGTCGATGGGGCAGCGGGGCAGGTGATGCTTTTGGATTAGGTTAAACTTTATTCCCTCCGCCATGTTCCAGCCCACGCGGGGAATCGCCGGCAATCCCTCGAGCACGAATGATCGGGAGTCACCGCAATACGACGGCCGTGACAACGAGAGCCGGCAATGGGTAAAGTACGAACAAGACAATGCGAACAAGACAATGCGAACAAGACAATGCGAACAAGACAGTGCGAACGAGTCATTGCGAACAAGACAGTGCGAATCGCTGATAATCGAGCACCGGAGTCACGTGATGAATTTTCTTTTCTTGCCTTTTTTTGTCCTGGGTGGCCTGATTCAAGTTGGGGGAGCGGCGTATGCCATACTCGGCTTTGAAAATCTGAATGTCCCCCTGCTGCTGGGAGCCGTGATTGTTGGGGGAGCAATCGAAACGATTGGCTTTGTGATCCTGGTGACGGGACGGAAGTAGCCTTCAGTTCTGGCGACCTCGGGTGGGGAACCGCGAATGAACGCGGATAAATGTCCATTTTTGCGTTGTCCACATGAACCCTTCGATTCGCAGTAAGGACTCGTCATGAATACTCAGTACGTCCTCGTGTTTGTGCTCTCTCTTCTTGTCACTCGTGGAATCGTTCATGCTCAAACCCACACAGCCGACATTCCGTATGTCGAGAATGGGCATGAGCGGCATGTGCTTGACATCTACACCCCCGAGACACCTCGGGAGGGCCAAAAGCTCCCGGTCGTGTTCTGGATCCATGGAGGGGGATGGCAGGTCGGCGACAAGAGCGACGTCGCGCTGAAGCCCAAAGTCTTGACGGAGCGAGGATTCATCTTCGTCTCGACGAACTACCGCCTCTTGCCCGAGGTGGAGATGGCCGAGTTGACGGGCGATATTGCCGAGGCCCTGGGGTGGGTTTATCGCAATATCGCCGAGCATGGCGGCGACCCGCGGCGCATCTTCGTCGGCGGACATTCCGCCGGCGCTCAGCTGGCTGCCTTACTCTGCACCGACGATCGATACCTGAAGCAGGCTGGCGTTTCCTTCGATGTGCTGCAGGGGTGCATCCCGGTAGATGGCGACACCTATGACATTCCCAAGATCATCATGACGGCCGAACTGCGGCAAGCTATCTATGGTGGTGCCATGCCCACCTTCGGCCATCGACAAAAGTTCGGCAACGATCCCGAGAAACATGTCGACTTCTCCGCCGTGACGCATGTGGCGGGAAACAAGGGGATTCCCCCTTTTCTCATCCTGTACTTTTCAGGAAACCCGGATACCCGTGTTCAGGCCCGGCGTCTGGAATCGGTGCTTCATGACGCCGGCATCCCAGCGACGGCGTATGGCAAACACGACACCAACCATAGCCGCCTGAATGACGACCTGGGAAGCCCTGATGATCCCGCCACGGTGGAATTCTACAAGTTCCTCGATATGCGCCGCGACAACCACAATTAACTGCTAATGTTAGGCAATATTGCCACGTTGGAACCTGGCGCGACGATCGAGTACTCCCCCAACCGGGGCGAGGTTCACGGCGCGCGTCCCAACGATACCACGCATCAACGACTCACATACCGTGAAGGCTGGCACCCATGATCCTCGACCCACGGATCGTCAGTGACCTTTCGACTTAACGAACAACCTGATCGATAGAAGGGAATCGAAAACATGTGGAACGGTCACGCGATCCGGGCCTGTCTGCTGCTGGTTTTCTGCGGCGCGGCAATGGCCTCTGAAAGCGACGAACCAGTCTTCCCCGTGCGGATGAGACCGCAAGAGGTTGAACGACTAAAGCAACGTCACGCCGATCTGCTGGCCCTTACCGAAGAAGAATTGGTCGCACTGGTCCCCGTTCAGTCGGGCATCTGGTACACCGACTGCCCAAACTGCGACGGCGCGACACAGGACCGTGGAAACTGGAACTGGACCCCCAGCGATCCCAAGAGAATCACCTGCCGTGATTGTGGCGAAAAGTTCCCTGGGAATGAGCGGTATCCGGACGTTGGTCAAATTGAAGTCTCGGCCCCAGGCGGTCCCCATGTCTACCCCTATTGGGAACGATCTGGGGA
>JBJHCD010000054.1:0-13267 GCA_050485845.1 Pirellulaceae bacterium
GTCCGAGAACACTCGACTCCGGGAGAGTCGAGCCACGTGGCTCCGTTCTCCCGAACGGAGAGTCCGCCGACTCTCTCGAGTCGGCGAAATAATTCGCCCCCCATTTCTTTCACGTTGGTGTCAAGGCCAAGAAGCCACTGGCGCCAAACGACTTACAGTTCACGGCACTGCTCAGCCAGGCGCTGTGCAGCTGATTTCTAATTTGCAATGCCCGTTTATTTCGCTCACCGCTCCAACCTCGCCGCGAGCCGTCTCGTGGCTCTCCGGCATCTTCGCTAGAATGTCGTCTCGTTGCGGTCGAATGTTCATTGGGCTTTGGGCCATCGACCGGTGATTCACCAATGCCTATCTCTCAAACCGGTGGCTGGCAGATGGGCCACCACGTTCGGCCCTGGACGGACCATGTCAGGGGCGAAACCTATCCGGAAAGGTAGTGACTGACGATGCCGAATTATCTCGTGACGGGTGGTGCGGGCTTTATTGGTTCGAATATCGCCGAGGCACTTGTCCAGCGGGGTGACCGAGTTCGAGTCTTGGATAATCTTTCCACGGGAGATCGCGAGAATCTCCGGCATCTGGAAGGCGATGTCGAATTGGTGGTGGGCGATATCGTGGATCCCGAGGCGGTTCGCCGAGCGATGGAGGGGATCGATATCGTGTTTCATCAGGCCGCGCTCGCCTCGGTCCCCTTGAGCGTCAGTGACCCGCTCGCTTCCCATGCGGCCTGCGCCACGGGGACGCTGAATGTGCTCCATGAGGCTCATCAGGCGGGAGTACGACGAGTGGTCTATGCGTCGTCGAGCGCGCTGTATGGAGATCAGCCGACGTCGGCCAAGCGCGAAACCGACGTTCCTTCTCCGCTGACACCCTATGGCGTCGCCAAGTTGGCAGGCGAACACTACTGTCACGCCGCCTATCACACCTACGGTCTGGAGACCGTCTGCCTGCGATACTTCAATGTGTTCGGGCCGCGGCAGGACCCTCAGAGTCCCTATTCGGCAGTCATCCCCTTGTTCATTACCGCGATGCTGCGCGGGGAACGCCCCAAGATCTATGGTGACGGGAAACAGTCACGCGACTTTACCTTTGTGCAGAACGTGGTCGCGGGCAACCTGCTGGCGGCGGAAGTTCCGGGGATTGCGGGGCGGAGTTTCAACATGGCGGATGGGCGAGCGACCGATTTGCTGACTCTGATTCGCCTGTTGAATGAGTTTCTCGGGACGGATATTCAACCCGAATTCGCTCCGGCCCGCGTGGGAGACATTCGCGACAGCATGTCCGACATTACCTTGGCCCGCCAGGTGCTCGGCTACGACCCACCGATCGATTTCCAGACCGGTTTGAAGAATTCGATCGACTATTACCGATCGATTCTAGGGTGATGCTGAACCGCCTGAACCGCCACATCGGAAAAAATGATTGACCCCCAGGCGGGATTTCTCTAGCTTGAGGGAACAAGGGGCAATTCTTCCTTTGCACTCGCACCGATCCCTCCCAAGAGACCGCCGAATTGATGTGTGGTCTTGGGTAGGGTGGGAAGCCATGGTGACCATGTGCGGCTGAACGGACTCTTGGTTCGGTGGTTCATCCAACGAGCGACTCTTTTTGGGAGTTCTCCATGAAGAAACGTTATCCTCCCCGTGGTGTGCGGGGGATACCGATACTAATCAGCATGGCGGCTGAAAGCGTTTCGTCACTGTGCGGCGAGAACGTCTGCACGCCGTCACGCCCTGGGCGGAATTCGCCTCGCGAGGTGCGATCGGGTCCTTGCCGACCAATTCGGGAGTTCGAACATGAATACCCTCGTTAACCGCTTCGCGCTGAGCCTCTCCCTCGTCGCCTTCACATTCCTGACATTCCTGATTCCTAGCATGGCCGTCAGTCAATCGCCCGGCGAGGACATCGACGGATTTATGCTCCGAGACTCCCTCGGCAGGAGATCGGCTCTGCCCTTTATTGAACACGATGAGTTGACCTTCGCCGAACGCGAACTTCTTTACGGATTCTCGGCCGACCCCGATTTACTGGAGGGACCATTTGTCTATATCGACCACACGGAAGTCAGAACGAATAACGATTTCGAGTGGCCAGAGGAATACCCAAGTGAAGGACCCCCGAATTTTCTTCAATCATGGGTGGAATCCATTGTCTGGAACGTGCACGGTGAATGGCTGACCGTGGACGAATTCCACCGGAGTCTCGCGGCTGTTGCGCTGAGATTCACGGAGAATGAAGGAATGCATCACCATGGGCAAGCGATCCCTGAACCGTACGACAGTTACCAGTTCACGTTTGATGTGTTTATGGAGTCGCAGTGGGATGAATTGGAAGAAGATTACGTGGACGTGCTGGTGTTCGACCTGTTCTTGCTGGACTGATTGAATCTTGCCAGGCTAATCGCGGACCCTTTCCATCATCCGAGGAGCAATCGCCGTGGATTCACGCATGATTCGGTTGGCGGTGACGCAGGTCATGCTTGTCGTGGCCTTCGTGGCCTGCCCGGCATTGTCAGACCAGAACGTCGCCATTTCCGAGAACGTCGTCATTCCCAAGAACGTCGCCATTCCCGAGGACGTCGAAACTGTCAACATTCGGGCATTGATTGCCGCTGGTGATCTGAACGCGGCAGAACAAGCGGTCACGAACACTCTGCAAGTCGAACCTGTCGACTGGCAGACGCGATACGACCAGGTACTGGTCGGAACGGCTTTGCTTTCCACCAGGTCCGATGATCCCGTGGGCATCCAGTGGATTGCCGAGGGAGTAACTGCCCTGTGCGACCAGGAGCCCCTCTCGGCCCCAGCGGCGACCGTAATCTCGCAAGGGCTGCGGGGAATGGAACAGGCTGCACGCGATGCTGATCAGTTTCGGGCCTGTCAGCGGCTGGCTCGCGTCGTGGTCGATCGGCTGCGAGGAACTCGCCCGGGCGACAATGACACTGCCTACTCCGATGCACTTCGCACCGCCGTCACCACCTTGATGCGGCTCGACCAGTTTTCACCGGCCAAGGAATTGATCCAGAAGGAATGGAATGCTCATCAATCGCGGATGGCCAGTGGGGCTGGGGATCGCTCGAAGGGTGCGTCAATTGCGACCGTGGCGGTTCAAACCATGTACCTGCTGGACATGGAGTTCGTGGAAGGACTGGTTGAAAAGGCGTCGGCGGAACTGCTGGACACCGAGCCCAGCCGAGAGGCGTTGGCCGAAATCGTGGGGTTTGAACGCCGAGTGTTGCTGGCCCTGGCCCAATTCGCTCCTGCTCGATGCGAAACCCGCCTGGAAAAACTCGAAATGACCTTGGAGAACTGGCTCAGGTTCGACGAAGACGAACATTGGCAGCGGATGGTCACGCTGATCCGGCGGCTTATTCAATCGACCCGTCATGCCGAAAAGCTGGTCGGAGAGGATGGCTTGTTCAACGAGTTTCGGGAATTACTCCGGGATCCCGATAGCGTTCAGTTCGTCGGTGGCGGTCAGAAGGGAGCGATCGAAGTGGGCCGTCCCCATTTGATCCTTCTCTGGTCAGCAGACAGGCCCAGCGATCTCCAAAACCTACAGCAACTGTCGAGTTGGAATTCCAGTGATAAGCTCGGCTCCTGGAATTTGCTGGCCGTCAGCCGATTCTCCAACCTGGAGTGGAGCGAAACTCGCCGAAAGGGAGTTCGATCCAGAGTGGTGCGAGAGGACAGCCGGGCTCGTGAAACCACCATGCTCGAAACGCTCCGCAAGGAGTTTTCGACTTCCAATTCGATTACGTTCGCATTGGCGGAAAAGTATCCGGCTTCGCTCTCACGTTCCGTTTCGTCGAGTTATCTGGCATTTGGCCCGGACGGGAAACTACTGGCCGTTGTACCCGCGGAAGCGCAGTCCTTACCCTTCATCACCAGCTCGTTGTTGAACGCTTCTCGATGAGCGGCAGAATCGAAGCGGATGTCCTCTTGCCGCTCAGCCACCTCCGCTTGGATCGCATCGCCCGACTCGAGGGCCGACGTCTCGGGCACCGGCGACGCTGGAACCAGCCAAGGAACGTCGTTGTTTCCCTCGTGGGTGCCGGTGCGCCCCGAGGAAGTTTCCGGAGGTCGGCGGGTGATCGAGCCCCCGCGGGTTAAGAGACCATAGGCCAGGGCGCAGCTTCCCAGAAAGAACGAAACGGCAATGAACATCAGCGGATAGGCGGGCAGACCGACTTGCCGTGACAGAAATACCATTCCCCCCACGGTCGGCTGCCCGAGAAGTCCACCCAAATCAAACATCGCCAGCATCACCGTGGTCGCCAAGCCTCGGTAACGGCTCGGGAAAGCCATGCTTCCCCCGGTCATGACAGCTGGAAAGAGAAAAGCGTGAGCCACCCCGGACAGCGCCGCGGGTATCGCCATGCTCCACTCGCTCGATACACCCAAGTAAAGCAGCATGCTCAGTGAAAGGGTCCACAGCCCCACCAACGCCACCGGCCGCACGCCGACTCGGTCCACCCAGCGGCGCGTGAGGACTCGAATTGTGAACGCCGCCCCGGCATAGACGAGAAAAAAGGTCTTGATCCGAGGGATATCCAGCTCGGCCGCATAGGCCTTGAGAAAGATATGCGGTAGTCCCAACCCCACTCCCATGGCCAATGAAACCAGCAGCAAAGGGCCGGGGTGATAGCGTCGAAGGAGCGAAAACATCGGAGGGCTGCGACGGTGCGAGTGAACGGGGTCGCGCCGAGTTGCCAGGAAGACGCAGATGAAGGAGATGATCCCCGCCACCGCCGCCAAATAGAACATCCGGTCGATTTCGTATCGTTCCGAGGCTCCATGCGCCAGCAACCAGTCACCAAATGTTGGACCCAAGGCCATGCCCAGAAATCCAGAACTTCCCAGAACACCAATCATCTCCGCCATGCGGTCCCGAGGAACTCGTAGCGACACATAGGTGATCGAGGCCCCAAAGGCCCCGGCCATCCCGATCGTGAATACAACTCGCAGCAGATAAATCGCGGGGGCATCGATCCGAGTCACCAAGAGGTGCCCGAGAATACTGGCCACGAACAAGAGAATGGAAACCAGCCAGACAATCCGAGGACCGAAGCGGTCGATTCCGGCCCCCTGAAAAGCCCGCATGGCCAGCGCGCCGACCATTCCCAAGCCCACAATCAACCCCAACTCCATTTCGGTACCACCCAAAAAGTAGATGAAGTCGGCGTAGCGGAAGAGCACGCTCACGGCCACCATCATGGCCGTGTTGGCGCAGTAGCAAGCCCAGAATGTGGCGGTATAGGGGTTCTCCGACGTCGCTGGAGTCATGAAAGCAGTGGTAAATGAGGCTCGGATGTCGGGAAGAACCCCCGAATCCATTCGTGAAGGAAGGGTCGCGGACGGGGTGGCAAGGCGGAGGATACCTCGCATTATAGACAAGGTTCCCGACAGGGTAACCACCAAGTGACGGACGGAGGATGGTCGGGGTATGGACGGAGGACGGTCGGGGTATGGTCGGAGGATGGTCGGGGTATGGTCGGGGTATGGACGGGGGATGGACGGGGGATGGACGGGGGATGGACCGGTTCCCCATTGCCTTTTCCGTTCCCCTGCTTGATGATGGGTGACTGGCTGGAAGACGTTGAGTCTATTGAACTTGGGTGCATGGTGACCGAGAACGCGGGCGACCACATGGACGAGGAATCTTCGCCACGACCATCAGCTTCCCACTGCCTGGTGACCGTGGCGACATACAACGAGATGGAAAACCTTCCTCGGCTGACCGAACAGATTTTGGGAGTGATGCCCGATCTGCAGTTGCTGGTCGTGGACGACAATAGCCCCGACGGAACGGGCCAATGGGCTGCCGGTCGGGCTGCCGAGGACCCTCGAATACACCATTTGGGGCGGCCCGGCAAGGAAGGGCTGGGATCCGCCATTGTCGCCGCGATGCGGTGGGCGATCGAAAGAGAGTATGAATACCTCATTAATCTCGATGGCGACTTCAGTCATGACCCGCGGCAGATTCCTCAGTTCCTCGAGGCGATGGAACCTCCTGGAGACAAACCTTCGGCCCTGGTCATCGGCTCACGCTACATCCCCGGCGGCAAGATCGAGGGGTGGCCGTGGCGCCGTTATTGGATGAGCCGCGGAGTGAATTGGTACACGCGGCGGATGCTGGGAACGGCGATCGCCGATTGCAGCAGCGGTTACAGGTGCTACCGAGTGACCACGCTGGCTCGCATGCCGCTCGATCAAATCCGCTCCACCGGCTACTCCTTCCACGAGGAGTTTCTCTGGCATCTCGCACAAGCCGGTGGCGTCTGCCGTGAAGTCCCCATTCACTTCATCGATCGGACGGAGGGCGAGTCGAAAATCAATCTTCGGGAAGGTCTCGTCGCCCTGAAGGTCATTGCTCAGCTGGGCTTTCGACGCGATTGACCACTCACTCCTAACGGAGCGGGTTGGTCACCATCGGCTTGGAAGCCGGGGAGTCGGCGCGAGGGGCTGGTTGACTTTCCGTATTGGCCGATCCGGATGCTCCACCCGACGCCCCTCCCGCCGTGGTGGGAGCGGCGCCCTGCGTCGCCGGTTTGGATGCCGGTTTGGGGGCCGGGCCGACTTCCACTCCGACCGGCATGATCCGGCTGGCGGGAACCACCTCCCCCGCATCGCCCGCTTCGTCCGCACTGGCAACTCGGACCGGAGGAACCGGGCTATTGTCCGCTCGTTTGGGAGCCTCGAGGGCCGGGCCATTCGGACGGCGAGTCATGGGAGTGGGCGAAGGAGGGGGCGGCAGGAAGTCCTGCTCCAAGTCGTCACCATTCGACGAGCCGTTGCGTGATGGGCCGTTGCGAGAGGGCCCAGCTGGTGTGGGGGATGGAGCTGGAATCGATTCCATGTCCATGTCGTACTCCATTCCCTCTTCAAGCATCGGGATGCCGGAACCTTGCGGCGCGACCGGGCCGCGGCTCACGACATTGGGCCGAGTCCATCCGTAATGGAGCGGTGTGCTGGCGTCTCGTTCGCGAGCCCGTCCCAAGGCGTCCCAGTAGGCTTTCTTCGGCCACGGTCCTTCCGCCAGCTCGATACCGTTATGTTCCAGCAGGGATCCCTTCTGGAAATGGACGTCCGCAATCGCCTTGTTGTACTCCACCAAGGTTCGATAGAAATCGATCTGAGCCTGAGCACGGCGGCGGTAGGCATCCAGAACGAAGTCCAATCCGACTCGGCCACCAACGAACTCGGCCTGCGCCGATTCGACTTCCCGTTGAGCTGCATTCCAGCGATCAAAGTGGGAATTGGCCAGGACGTATCGGAACTTGGTCCCTCGCCAAGCGGTGCCAACCAAGTGGACCGTGTTCAGCTCCATGTCTTCCAGTTGGGCGTTGGCGCGAGCCATTTGGAGCTGAGAGTGTCGAATGGCAGCCAAGGGGCGTCGGGCTCCGAACTGAGGAGGTGTGAATTCCAATCCGAAGAAGGCTTCTTGAAAGTCTCCCGTCGTCAGCTCTTCAAAGGCGGTCGAGCCCGGGTTGGGGAAGCGAATCCCATTGCGATCGGAATGAATCAAGTCATCGCCGACGCCGACCCAGCGGTAGAGGGCCGTGGCGTTCAATCGGGGAAGAAGTTGGTTTTTGGCCGCAATCAACTCTAGCTCCCGCTGTTTCATCCGCCATCGCTGCTGCCGCAATTCCGGACGACGCATCAGGCTTTCCAAACGGACCTCGTCCCAGGCAAAGTGAACTTCCGCCGTTACCGGTTCGTCCGCCGGACGAATCACTCGGCCATCGGTGGCGGCCAGACCCATCAGCCAGCGGAGGCGATTTTCCGTCTCGAATAGCTCGTTCTGCGACTGCTGCAGAGAGGCCTGAAAGAAGAAAAACTGCTCGCGAGCTTGAGCTTCGTCCCGAGCGTTCGCTTGTCCAACGGTGAACTTGTCATAGACCTGTTTCCAGGTCAGCTGAGCGGCATCGTATCCGGCGCGAGCCGTCTCGAGCGCCCGGTAGGCGAGATACGTGTCCCAGTAAGTGTTCTCGACATCCAGCAGCAGGTTTCGGATCGCCACCTCGAATTCCGCCAGACTGATGTCGGTATTGATTCGAGCCAGGACGATCGGAATGCGATTCACCTGCTCACCCCGACCTCTCAGCAGGGGATACTGAGCTTCGACTTCGAATTCCGTCTGCCAGTCACTCGGCAAAGCTCGGCCGATCGTGGGAGCGTCAATATTGTTCCAGGTGTAGCCCGTTCGGTTGCGAACACTGAACAGGGCACCGCTGGCGGTCTTCTTGGAGAGAGCGGCCAGGAAGTTGCTGTTCCGCTGCTGGAAGAAGAGACGGTTGAATGGGTTGACGCTTGTCGGATCAAAGTCGCGGTCCAGGACGTTTCGCGGGCGGTCCGTCGTGCCGTAGTTGAGGCTCGAATAGAACTGGGCGTCAAATTCCGACAGGGCGTCTTCCACGCCTTGTTGCGTGGCTTGTGTCTGCAGTTCGGTCAAGAAAAGCGAGCCGCTCCCTCGGTCCACCGCCCGTGGTCCGCCGAGCGTATTGGATTCGGTGAGAGCCGCGTCGTAGACCGTGGTGGAAGTGGCGGTCCGAGCCACCAGGCCGTCGGCGAAACCGAGTTGAGTGACGGCTGCCAGGTTTCGAATCACCTTGCTGTTTTGCATGGTGATCGAGACGGCTTCTTCCAGCGTCAGATCCCAGAACTGGTCAAAGTCGGGATCGGTGACGTTCAGCGGTTGCTGCGAATGTTCGGCATCCGCCAGTCGAGCTGTTTCGACGTCGGGATACTCGATCTCGGTCGCTCGATCGAGATAATAGGCCAAGTCCCCCGTTTCACGGAGGTAAAAGGGCTGCGATGGGGTGCAGCCAGTCAGGCCAATGACGATAATCAGCAGCCAAGTTACGTGCGAGCAAACTTGCCGGCTCATCGAAAATCCCGATGCTGGAGGGCTCACGATTTCTCCGCGTCCAGGTCATGACGCTTGGAAGATCGCTCCGTATCACCTTAAGGAGTGGACCTGGCACCTCGGTCCCCTGTCCACTCTGAAATACCGCCGTCCCCCCGGACACCTCAGGGAGTGACGAATAGGCCTGGGACCTCGCCAACTCACCTCAGGGTACTTCCGGTATCGACTACCCAAGCCGCAAACTTTCGCGAAACATCCCAACCTGCAAAAGAAATTTAATCGGTAAACTTCTCTGATAGTTCCTGGATGTTCTAAACCGCGCAGCCTACGGGATTCCGATCCGGGGATCCGCAGGCCCCTTGTTCACGATTTGCCCTTCCACGTAAAGAGCTATTTTTTCAGAAAATGATCAAGTCAGCTCCGAAGTCCCCCATCCGAAGCCCCCCATCCGAATTCCCCTCGTCCGGTTTTTCGTTGCGTGACGGTCGTTCTCCGGGTTAGACTGGGCCGACGGAACCTGGGGTCGCCCGCGAGCCAATGGGAACCTGGCAGACAGTCGCGTTGGTTCTCGCTTCGTCGCGGACCAGCCACCCGCCTTATGCGATCGCCCAAACCGCCAGTCCAGCCACGGCTGGACCGAGCCTTTTGCGTTCACTTTCCACGCTGGTCCCCGGCTCGCCCGCGAGCCGACGGCTGGTCCCCCACCGGCAGGCTCGCCTGCGAGCCGATGCCCCCAACAGGAGAGCTCGATGTTGAACTCCACACGGCCGTCCATCCTAGTTGCTTTCACCGCGTGCATCACTCTCGCCGCCACGGCAACGGCCGTGGAAGCTCAGCGCCGGAGCGTTTTGCTCAACGACGATGCCGTGGAATTGCGAGCGTCGAAGAATACCCCATTTAGGTTTGTCCGGGCGACGATTGATTCGCTCCAAGAGGTGGGGAGAGATAACGGCACCGTGCAGGTCTTCTACCCAAAGGATGATCAATTCTGCAACCCGTTGGCAGACGGGTCGCCGACGAAGAGATGACAGCTGCTCAATTCCCCCGGCGGTATGACGAGCTTGCGGTTAGCGAAACCGGAACCAGAAGCCTCGTCTTGGTTTCCCGGCAGGATTTACGTTCGTTTTGGCCGCCGAGAGGGAGGGGGTCGCGGAATCGACGGATTCGTCCTCGGCCAGGCCCGCTCGAACCGTGGTTTGTCGCTGGTAGTTTTCCAGCGCGCTTCCTTCCATCCGGTCGGCTGTCTCCAGGAGTGACTCGTTGCCATTACGTTCCGAAATGGCCCGCAAATGTTCCGCTCGTTGAATGCGCTGGTCTCGGATCTGCTCGGGGGTAAGCCCCCGCGGGCCGTCAGATTGAGCGGCCAGGGGGAGGGGTTGGGGGGGAGCGATGTCTCGCCCGAATGCGTCGGTGGATTGCCTCAGTCCGCTCTGGCCCCGATTCCATCCAGCCGCCACGTCTCCCACTTGCGGATTCCCGCGAGGGATGGCCCTCTGAACTTGGCCTCGGCCTGAATTGGCGGCGGCCTGGGTGCTCGGGATTGGGGGGCTCGGGATATTCGAGGGGCGTGTGGCCGCGGCTTTGTTGGCCGCCGAGCCGGCTGCCTGGGAAGCGGCGGCCCCGCCAGCCGCGCTGGCCGCGGCTTGGCCCAATCCACGGTTCGAACTCGGCCCCCGGCCCTGTGCCCAAGTCGCGTCCGCGCTGACTACCGAAACCGCGGCCGCAATGGCCAGGATCGAAAGTTTACTGCTCATGCATGGCTCCTTCCTGCATCTGCATCATCGGGTCGCCACCCCAAGGGGTAGTAACCCGTCGCTCGAAAGATCGAAACACTCCCCACGATCCCGCCAAGAATTCCGTGGGTGCTGAGCTGATGGATACCCACGGGCATTTCCCTAACGTATCGGACCACTCGGAACAATACCTACAGCCGGATCTGGCGAAGAACATCAGTGAACTCGGAATCCCCGACCCGCCGGCCCCTCGACCCGCCGGCCCTGATGGCCGTATGGCCGTTGTCTTGGGTTGACTCCATGGACTGGAAACGGCTATGACGTCCCCGGTACGGTCTTTCGTTTGTTGACTCGGGAGCTGATCCATGGGGCTCGCCAGCTTATGCACCCTTCTGCTTGTGGCGCAGCTTCCGCCGACCGTACCATGGGAGCCTCCGGACTACGCCATTTCCGAGCAGTTGTTGCATGAGATGTCAACCCCTTCCTTGGTCGACGAAAATGGTCCCTGGTCCGGCGAAGGGGGAGTGACCCCACATCACGAAGACGTTCTCCAAGACCCGGCCCAGTGGCTCACCCGCGAGACCGACCCGTTGTTCCGGTCGCCACCGACTCAGTTGAGCTTTTCGTACCTGCCTCGATGGGACCGCTCGGGCTTCGGCATCCAGACTTTCGATGTGCGTCACACGGTATTGCTTGGCTACGATGATCTGGCACCGCTCCACATCACCCCTGGGTTTGCCTTCCATGGTTGGTCGGGTCCGGCCGAGTTGGATCTTCCATCCCGCGTCTTTGACGCCTATCTCGATTTGTTCTGGCAGCCTTGGATCACCGAGCGTGGCAGCATACTGGTTGGAGCGACTCCGGGGTTCCATGGTGACTTTGAACGCTTTGATCGTCAGACCTTTCAGTGGTCGGGATGGCTGGCCGGAACGTGGCGACTGAATGACCGTTGGATGGCGATGGGAGGTGTCGCCTACCTTCGTCAGCTCCGCTCCAACTGGCTGCCGATCGGAGGGGCCGTCTGGACGCCCAACGAGCTGACTCGGTTGGAACTGATTTTCCCCAGTCCTCGCATCGCGCGACAGATCTTCGCCGATGAACGTGGCAGCACGTGGGCTTACGTGGCGGGAAACTTTGGTGGGGGGGCCTGGAGCGTCGCGGACACGCCGACCTCCAATGTCCTGGTCGGTTACAGTGATCTGCGGCTACTGGTTGGCGTGGAGGGTTTCCGATTCCATGGATACGAATGGCGAGCGGAGATGGGATATGTCTTCTCGAGGGACATCCATGTGAACAACATTTCCCTGGTTTCGCCAAGCGACTCCATGGTCTTTCAATGCAGCTTGGCGTTCTGAGTGGTCGCCGGTCCAAGTGCGCTCCTTCGCCCCTCCACTTCAGCCGACCCCTCGCCTTGATGGCGCCGGCATGAGAGTCGCTATTTGTTCACGGCATATTGCCAAAGCCTTACGCGTGAGAATCTTCTCACCATTGAGGTGTTTTTCACCGTGCCGCACAATTTTGGAGACGCAATTTGTGAATTACCGAAGGAGTTCCCAGATGCAGAAGACGAGTACGATCATGGTTCGGCTCGACGAACAGGCGAAAGCGTTGCTGACAGCCGCCGCGGACTTGCGGCAGGTGAGTGTCAGCGACTACGTCCGGTCCGTGATGATCCAGCAGGCATCGCGGGAACTTGCGGCTGCCCAATCGCAGACGATTGCGATGACTCCGGACGAGCAGCTTCCGTTCTGGCAGGCGCTTTCCAAGCCGCCGAAGCTGACGAAGGCTCAGAAGGAACTTGGCAAAATCATGCGAGGAGAAGCATGAGCGGAGTTGAACTTCCCGATGGATGGACTATCGAATTACTTCTTCTAGGTCGCCTTCCTCTTCCCCGTCATCCTCCATGATCTGCTCGGCCGAAGGCCAGGGAGGAAGAGGGTCCTCGAACTGCTCCCACTCCGATTCTCCCAACGCCATTTCCTCGTCGGTCAGCAAGCAGCGGTCTAGTTCCACTCGAAAAGCCGCCTCGCCCAGACCCCGGCCGATGAACACGATCTCTTGACGACGATCTCCCGTCTCGTCGCACCAGTCGGCTTGAATCGCCTCCAGCATCTCCTCGTCCTCGGGCCAAGCCGGTTGGGGAACGTCGGCCCACCAGAGTCCGACTGGCCGAATCTCGTAAATTCGCCCCGCCTGCGACCAGTATCCAACCAGCTTGGGTCGACTGGCCACCCAAAAGTATCCCTTCGAACGTAAAAGGCCCTGTTGTCGTCGCTCGTCCCCCAGAAGGTCCCACAACCGTTCGGGGTGGAACGGGCGTCGAGCTTCATAGACGAAGTGGTTGATGCCATATTCCTCGGTTTCGGACTGAGCCTGGTCGCGCGGCTCGGCAAGCCAATCCGGTACCTGCTCGGCCTCCTCCGGATCGAAGAGCCCGGTCCCCATCACCTCGGTCAGCTCCACCACGCCTCGAGTGGCCGGTACGATCCGCGCATGAGGATTGAGACCTTTTAGAATTCCAAGAACCTCCTCCAACTCTTGGGAGCTCACGAGGTCCTGCTTATTGAGCACCAAGACATTGCTGAACTCGACCTGATCGGTGAGCAGATGGGCGAGTGACCGATGGTCCTCGTCGCCCAGGGCCAGGTCTCGATCGGCCAATTCGTCCA
>JBJHCD010000055.1:0-13254 GCA_050485845.1 Pirellulaceae bacterium
ACCCCGTACTGCTCGAACAGGCGTCGCTTTTCATTCCGGTCGCGGTCCGCAGTCGAGGGAGAGAGAATCTCCACGACGATTGCGGGCGCGTGGGTGACGTAGCGTTTTGGTAGAGAGCCGCAGATGACGATGATGTCGGGTCGAACGACGGTGTCGTCGCTCATAATCCAATCGACTTCCTGGAGCACTTCCGCGGGGCAGCCCGCCGCTTCCACGGCCATCAAAAGCGCCCGGGCCAGACGCAGCGAACACCGCTGGTGGCTGGCGAAAGGACTGGGAGTCATCGCGACGGGAATGCCTTGCCAGAGTTCCCAGTCACCCTTCCACTGCCGGTAGTCGGTAACGGTGTAGTGCGGGATGTATTTTGGCGAACTGCTCATGATTCGAGTACTGCCGAGATATCGCGTCCACGAGATAGGGGAAGGACGCCGCTACTCCTGATGAGGAACACCACTCCAGATTAGCATACAGATTGCGATCACATTGCGATCACATTACGGTCACATTACGGTCACATTACGGTCACATTCCCCGAATCCAGAACCCGACCATGGTCGTGGCATGGAACAGATTGCGGGTCGTGATCCAGAATACCATGAGGACGCCCAACCAGTGTGGCCAATCTCGACTGGTCTTGCCACGGTCGCCCAGTACGGCGGCCAGCAGCACGAGGATGGTTGCGGGAAGAAAGGGAATTAAAGCAACTTGCAAGGAGAATTGAATGCCTGACAGTTGCGAGGATGTCCATTCCCAAGGAACCCAGGAGAGATACTGGACTCGGACGTACGGCTGAGTCAACAGCGAGTATGACTCCCGGAGCAGTCCGATCAAACCGACCATTGCAAGAACCACGAAGAGGATCTTCCACCAACCTCGTGCGCCACAAAACTTGACGGCCAGCGAGAAAGCGATGACCTGAAGAGCCGCTGTCAGGACCTCACCAAGGGCGAACACCGTTTGAAGGTCGACGGAATACAGCACGTCGTTTTCGAAAACCAGCAGGAATTGCCGTAGATAGACCCCCAAGACTTCCATCAGGCCCACTCCGCCGGCGATGGCAAGCAGCCAGTGCCCCGGATGATGGAAATAGGGAATGCCCCGGGCGAAGCGATGGACCGCATCTGCCAGTCCGCAGATACCGATGGCCACCATCACATCATTCAGTAACGCCAGCGCCATCGACCCAGCGAACATCAGGGGTGACCAGCCGCCGTCGAGGGCGAGTGGATAAAAGCGACTGGTTTGAAAAAAGTGCGATCGTTGGCTGACGAAAATCAAGGTCAAAGCGACCAGCCACGTGAACAAGTGAAACAGGGTCAGCTGAGGCCGATGGGAGGGGAAAATCGGCGACGGTTCGGTCTCGCGATTCATTTCACGGTCTGACTTCTCGAAGTTCGAAACGTTCTTGAGTCTTGAGTTTTTGAGTCTTGAGTCAAGTTTCAGTTGGCATTGGCCCTTGGGTACAAACACAGGTCGCGCATTGGCTCGCATGATCGCGATCGCCTCGAGTGCGAGCGCGCTCGCACCGAGAACGACTTGCCTGTCGAATTCGATTATGATCTCAACAATTCGACAACGCGGTCAACATCTTGGGCGGATCGTGGATACTAATCCGGAAGAAATTGCGAGGAGATCCGCAAGACTATCCGAAAACGCGAGTTGACTGGAGGTTGTCCCGTTCGAATGCAAAGCCGACAATTGCGGGCAACGGGGAGTGAGCCGACACGTGTGGCCTGGTTTACGCTGTCGCCTCGTCACCCCGCATCGAGACGTCGGAAATCGCCCGATCATTGACGAGGACTACCATGCCATCCACCTCCAGTCGCCGCTCCTTCCTCCAGACCTGCGCCTCCGCGGCCGCCTTGAGTTATTCGGCCACTGGCTGGGGATTCGTCGCGGACCGGCCACATATCATCGACTGTCACACGCATTTCTACGATCCGACCAGGCCTCAGGGAGTTCCTTGGCCTGCTCCCAACGACGAAGTACTCTACCGAGTTGTGTTGCCCGAGCATTATCGAAAAATCGCCGAGCCGCTCGGTGTGACGGGGACCGTTGTTGTCGAAGCGAGTCCTTGGGTCGAGGACAATCAGTGGGTACTGGACCTGGCCGCCGAGGATTCGTTTCTCGTGGGGCTTGTCGGTAACCTGCAGCCCGATTCCGAGGAGTATTCATCGGAGGTCCGACGATTTGCGGCAAATGATCTCTTTCGCGGGATACGCGTGGGGCAAGCCGCCGTGCGGAACGGGATCGAGGATGTTGAGTATCGGAAGCAATTTGCCCTGCTGGCCGAACACGATCTGCAACTGGACGTAAATGGCGGTCCCGACATGCCGCACGATGTCGCTCGACTAGCGGAGAAACTGCCCGATCTGCGAATCGTCATCAATCATGTGGCCAACGTGAGAATCGATGGTGGTCCGGTGAACGAGGATTGGCAAAAGGGGATGACTGCCGCTGCCCGACACCCGCACGTATTCGCCAAGATCTCGGGGCTTGTCGAGGGGGCTCGGACCGATGATGGCCGGGTGCCGAGTGACACGCAGTTCTACCGCCCGATCCTGGATGCGATGTGGGAGACGTTTGGCGACGATCGGTTGATCTACGGCAGCAACTGGCCCGTCAGTGAACGGTTTGCTCCGTACGCCACGGTGCAGAACATCGCTCAGCAGTATGTCGAAGGGCGAGGGGCCGAAGCCGCGCGCAAGTTCTTCGCGGATAACGCTCGAGTGGCCTATCGGTGGCTTGATCGCTGAGGACGGATCGAACTGTTCCCTCCAGCTCACTCCAGTTCCTCGTCATCCAGCTGCATGAGTTCGCGCCGCATGGCAAGCAATTGTTCGACAGCCGAGGCGAGACCGATTTGTGCGATGATGTCGAAGTGCTGGTGATCGGACCACAGCACCAAAGCTGATTTGTGGTACCATCGATCGAGCGTATTTCCCGCGTTTCCGGTGTATCCTTCGTAATCCTGGCGAGTGGGGACCCATTCCTCGACGGGTGTCGCGCTAATGAGTTGTTCCCCTAGTAATCGGGCTGGCCTTCCCGGGCATCGAACAGCCAGATTTCCTCAGAGGGAAAGAGGGCGGCCAGACGGGTGCCGTCCGGTGAGAAGTGGAGTTCACAAGTCATTCCCCGAAACATGGGGACCTCCAGTGCCAACCGCTCCACTTGCCACTTCCAAAGCCGCAAGATTCCGTCTTCACCCAACGTGGCAACGGTCGAACCATCAGGGGAAAACGTGACCGCGATCGCGCCGTATTGGTGAGCGACCGTTGACCAGATTTCCGTCCAGGTCGAGACACTCCAGATCTTCAGGGAGCGGTCGTGCGAGACGCTGGCCAGTTGCTCCCCATCGGGTGAGAACGCCAGTCCGGATACCGTCGTTCGATGTCCCGTCAAAACGCCGATTTCCCGACCCGACTCGGCCAAGACCAAATGAATGGCATCGCCTTGGGCATAAGCCAGCAGACGGCCATCCGGGGAGTAAGATAGGGCGACGACCGTTCCGGCCGGCAGGGTCTCGATGACTTTCTTCTCTCGCACATCGAGGAGGAGGACACGATGTTCGTTCGTGCTTTCATGGACGTAAACGGCCGCTACATTGTCACCCGCGGGGGTTGCCGTCATCCTCTCCACGTACCAACCGTTCTCGCCGGCAGAAATAAGATCGCGACCGTCGAGGTCGGGCGAGAAACGGAATAGATGATACTGTGCGTCGGTGGCAAACAAATGACCGCTTTCGGAAGCTCGGCAAAGGACTTGCCATTCACCATCGACAGGAAACTCGGGCTGCCCCGCGCGTGGCCCGGTCAACCAATGGATGCCCTGTACGTGAGTGGCGATCAGTTCCCCCTCGGCGTCAAAGGCGATTCCCTGGTAATCCTTGGAGACTAAGCGGGTCATGTAGGATTGCTCAAATGCCCATGTCCTCACCCGGCCATCGGACCCAGCCGAGATTAATTGTTTGCCATCCTCGCTGAGCAACAAGTCGTAGACTCTCCCTTCATGCGCTTGCCAGGTTGCGCCGTTATGAAAGGATGCTGGTGGCGAGGGACTTGATTGATTCGGTTCGAGAGCTTCTATCTGCCAGGCATGCACGGCCCCTCCCGAGTCGCCGGCCACCAGATAGTTGGCTTGGGGTGAGAAGGCGAGCGAGCGTATCTGATCCGGGAGCGTGTAGGTCTTGGAAAGTCGAGTGACGTCGCCCGGTCCATACAGCCTGATGATATGGTCCGGAAAACCCTTGGCCAGCCATAGGCCGTCGGGCGAGAAGGCTACGAGCGTGAAGCGGTCGGTTCCGGGATGGCGAGCGACCAGTTGCCGGTCGCTGGTATATACCCAGGCACCGCCCCCCTGGGATCCCAGGGCGACAAGGCCTTCGGGGCTGACGGAAAGGTTATCCAGGCTCAGGCCGTCACTGCCAAGGACGCCGAGAAGAGTACCGTTCTCGGCATCCCAAACTCGAGCGTCCGGCTCATTGCCACAGGAGACAATCCATCGACCATCGGGCGAAAACGCCACTTGGTAGGCCAGGGCCTGGTGAGCCGTCACTCGCCAACGAGCCCGCCAGGTGCTCGTATCCCACACTGCGACCGTGCCGTCGTCTCCAGCCGACGCCAGCCATTGACCGTCGGGTGAAGAGGCCAAGCCATTCAGTTCGCTCTGGCCAAGGTCCAGGGATCGGAGCAAGCGGTTCTCCCGCGTGTCAAAAAGATGCAACAGACCGTCGGCTCCGCCGGCGGCAAGCAGGCCGTCCGTCGGACGGAGTGCCAAGACATAGAGCGGCCCGCCGCTGGGAAGTAGCTCTTGGGAGATGGTTCCCGACTGCTTCCACAACCAGTTCCATTCGAAGCCGCGGGGGTCGGATTCTCCATCACGCGGAATATGGAGGGCCAGTGCTTCGCGCATCTGCGTGGCATCGCGCTGCTGCCAGGCGTCGGCTGCCCGGCGAAGGTCGGCCGCATAGAGTAGGGCGAGATTCCGCGTTTCGGCCGCAACCGCCCGGTCCCGGTCGGCCAATGCCCTGCGCTCGGCCAATATGGCCCGAGTTCCTTGCCAAACGGCCAAGCCCGCTCCGATGAGAATGGCCAGAAACAAGAGCAAGGTTATGGAGATGGTGAGGGAGTACCGGCGAAAGAACTTGCCTGCGATGTACCATGCCGCCGGCGGGCAGGCGAGCACAGGCCGGTTCTCCAGGTGGCGACCAATATCGTCGGCCAGGGCCCCGGCCGACTCGTACCGCCGACTGCGATCCTTTTCCAGAGCCTTCAAGACGATCCAGTCCAGATCTCCTTGCAGTGTCCGCCGTAGGCTCGGAACGTCTAACTGCCGGTCCTTCGCAATGACCGTCATCTCGCTGTCCAAGGAGGTCCCGACACGCGAACTGGGCCTCGGAGGCTCTACTTCCCGAATGATTCGCCGCACCTCGTCCAGCGGCGCGACACGGAGCATATTTCGGTCGAAAGGAGGCGTTCCCGTCAGTAGTTCGTACAGCAGGACTCCCAGCGAATAAATGTCGGCGCGGGTGTCGATGTCCAGGCCACTTACTCCCGCCTGTTCCGGGCTCATGTATTGCGGAGTTCCGATCATTTGCCCAAGTTGCGTGTAAACCGACCTTTCAGTCAGACGTTGATGCAAGGCTTTGGCTACGCCGAAATCGATGACCTTTGCGGTCGGCCGCCCATTTTGCAACGTGACCAAGACATTGGAAGGCTTGATATCGCGGTGAATGATCCCTTTTTGGTGAGCGTGCTGGACGGCGCTGCAGACGTCGCGAAACAGACTTAGTCGCTCGGGGATCGACAACGTCTCTCGGTCGCAATATTGGGTGATGGGAAGTCCATCCACTAGTTCCATCACGAAGTAGGGCAATCCCCTCGACGTGGCGCCGGCATCGATCACGCGAGCCACATGAGGATGGTCCATCATCGCCAAGGCCTGCCGCTCGGCCTCAAACCGATCAATTACATCCTGAGTATCCATCCCCGGCTTAATCAGTTTGAGGGCGACTTTGCGGTGAATCGGCTGATTCTGTTCGGCCAGATACACGATTCCAAACCCGCCCTCTCCAATCTTTTCACGGAGAATGTATGGTCCGATCGGACTATCCGGCTCGACGACCAGCGACGAGGAGTCGGAGGATTCTTCCATTCCCGCGGTCCACAGGGGACCATCCAAGAGATTCAAAGACTGATCCGAGGCAACCAAAAGCTGCTCGAGGCGTTTCCGGAGCGAGCTGTCTCCGCTACAGACCTGGTCGAGGAACGCGGCGCGTTGAGCCGGATCGGTGTATTGCAACGCTTCGCAAAAAATTTCTCGCTCGTTCACGCCACGGTCCTGGATTCGTGACTCGGCACCACAAGCCGACACCCTGCAAATGGGGTCATGGGCGTTCTTTCTCTTGATCCAGGTGAACGATGAGCCACGCTCGGGAATAGGCCCACAGGAGATTGGCTGATCGGGGGGAGATTCCCATGGCTTCGGACGATTCCTTGATGGTCAGCCCGCCGAAAAAACGCAACGTGACAATCTCCGCGGCGGCTGGATCCACGACGGCCAATCGTTCCAGTAGTTCGTTCACTTCCAGAACTCGAGCCGGATCTTGCTCCAGGGAAAGCAGTTCTTCGCCCAGCGGAAGTTTGCGGCACCCACCACCCCGCTTGGCGGTCATTTTACGACGAGCGTTTTCGATGAGAATCCGCCGCATCGCTTCCGCCGCGGCTGACATGAAATGGCGGCGATTTTCCCATGCTCCCGGCTGATCGCCTCCCCCCACCAAACGCAGATATGCCTCATGCACCAGGGCCGTGGCCTGCAGCGTGTGATCCTGTCGCTCCGCCTCCATTCGGGCGGCGGCCATGCGCTTCAGCTCCGAGTAAAGCAGCGGAAGTAAGTTGTGTACTGCCTGGGAATCACCCGCACTCATGCGGGACAACCAATACGTTACGTTGCCCAACTGAAACGCTCCCCCTTGCCCCTTGCTTAACCCGTACAGCGCCCCCGCAATGGTCGGCTATTTCAGCATATCTCGTCACCCCATCGAAAACAATGGTTTGCTCGAATGGACACTGAGACACTGAGACACTGAGGCACTTGCCGATGGCGGCCCTGCGTCCGAGCAACCGACCCAAGTAATCTCGGTGGAACGATCGGGGGACATAAAGAGTTCCCCCGAAGTTCCAGGATGACGAGTGACGAGTGACGAGTGGAGAGTGGAGAGTGGAGAGTGGAGAGTGACGAGTGGAGAGTGACGAGTGGAGAGTGACGAGTGGAGAGTGACGAGTGGAGAGTGACGAGTGGAGAGTATGGCGAACGGGTTTGATTCGGTTAAGAATGACCAACCGTTGCGGCTCAGTCGCGATAGGCGTCATGACATTGCCGGCACTGCTGCTGCAACGAGGTAAAGTCTCTTCCAGCCCCCTCATATTCGCCGGCTTGGATGGTTAACAACACCTGCCGTGAACGCTCGTCGGATTCCCGCATCCACTTCAGGAATCGTTTGTCGTAGTCGTTTGACTCTTCGAGTTGCCGAACGGATTCGCGAAAGCCTTCATGCAGCAGGAGTGCTTCCTGAGCGGGGACCAGGTCGGGATGATCGACGGGAGCTTGCCAGCCGGCGGTCTGGCAGAGTTTCAAATTGTCGGCGGCGCGGTCGAGAATGGCCATGGCGGCGGCCAGCGACGGGACCTGGGCTTCGGCGACCAATGCAGGAAGTTGCTGGTCGGCCGGCGGAGCAACGTATTGGCGCACATCGCGCCACAGTCCCCCATAACCGCGGCTCGTTCCTGCTCGCTCCAGTACCGCCAAGGATTCCGAGCCCGACACGATTCCCTCCGCGACGCAGGCGATCGCCGCTGCCGCCGGGCCGCGATGGACTCCGTGATGACAATGGATGTAGTACGGCCCCTCCGCGTCCCGGACAAGCCGCCGGAGCATTTGGCCTGCCTCCAACGAGATGCCGTCGTAGCCGATTGGAATGTGGACATAACGCAGCCCATGTCGTTCGGCCAACGGCAGGTCGGGTCTCGCCCCATCGACGCTCACCACCGTCCGAATTCCGAGTTGGGCCAGCTGGGCAAAGGCCTCCTCGCCCACCGGTTCCGCTCCTGAATAAATCCGGTCGGAGACGCGAAGAAGATTGTGCAGTTGAGGAAATTCGTCCTCCGCCGGACCAACAGGGAAGAGCGGGCCGGCGGCCGGCGGAGCGAGGTTTGCTTGACCCTCTCGGCTCGACTCGGCAACCGAGTCAGTCGAGTCAGCCGAGTTAGTCGAGTTAGTCGAGTTAGTCGAGTTAGTCGGGCGAGGCGGGGCGACGCTCCGGTCCGCACAGCCAATCATTCCCAGAACGATGATCCAAGCCACCGCGATGCGACCGGTGGCAATCCAAAGCTCCATGATGCGACAAATACGGTATTTCGGGGGTAACCGCTTCCAGCATCGCATGGGATTACTTTGACCCTCGCTGTTGGCGTCCTGGATGAAAGCGGCGACGCTCATGGACGGTCGCTCTCTTGGCGCGACTCGCGCCGGATTCGAAGCGTGCACCAAAACCAGAATCCAATGGCAATGATGGCCACGGAGAGTCCAAAAAAGGTGAAAGCCAGCGATGTGGCAATACCGTCCGCAAGCCCTTGCGGTTCCGGGGAGGACTCCGTCGCGATCTTGCGAAAGGCCGCGACCATTCCCAGAACGGTCATGAGCGGGCCGGCGAGAAGCGCGACCAGCCCGAGGGCCATTGCGGTCAATCGGGACCTTTGCAGGGACCGGATTCGCCGCTGCCGATCAACAGCAGTCGAATCTGGCGAAGTATATGGATTCTCAGACAACATTTCTCTCCAAGTCTCTAACACGGCCGCGATCTTGTCGGCAATTGTGCCCCTGCCATCACTACTGTCCTACTAGATTGACGCGTGCCAGGCAACGAGTTTGGTTCTGACGCGAGTCGTGGGGTGGAAAACGAGAAACTGGTCTCCTTTCCACGGATCGGTTAGACTGAGCAGTCCGAGGCCCAGACCGCTGGACCCGTCTTGATTTGCCTAGTCTCTTGCACTTTGGGTTGTGGCATGACAGTGAGATCTGGTTTTGCGGGGATGATGATCGGGCTGGCGTCGCTGCCGTTGCTTTCGGCACTTTCGCGCGATGTTTCCGCGGCGGATGCACCACGGCCGGGATCGGAAAAGATTCCCTTCAATGTCGTGCTGATTCTTGTTGACGACCTGGGAAAGCATGACCTGGGGTGTGAGGGGAGTTCGTATTACGAGACTCCTCATATCGACCGATTTGCCGGTCGCTCGATGCGATTTGATCAAGGCTACGCCAACTGCCAGGTCTGTAGTCCTTCGCGAGCCAGCATCATGCTCGGCCAATTTCCGGCTCGGCACGGCATCACGGACTGGATCGGAGCTCAAACCGGGCGGGCTTGGGATCGGAACGACCGACTCCTGCCGGCTGAATATGTTCCCCATCTGCCCCAATCACAGACCTCGCTGGCCAAAGCCTTCCAGGAGGCGGGCTACGCGACTTTCTTTGCTGGAAAGTGGCATTTGGGAGGCGAGGGGTCTTGGCCTGAGGATCATGGGTTCGACATCAACATCGGTGGTCATCATCGAGGCTCGCCCCCCGGCGGATTCTTCAGTCCCTACCAAAATCCGAAAATGGAAGATGGACCTCCTGGCGAATCACTGACACTGCGTCTGGCCGACGAGACGGCTCGGTTCATTCGTCACCAACCAGAGGACCAACCTTTCTTTGCCATGCTCTCGTTCTACGCCGTGCATAGTCCCGTCCAGACAACTCGGGAACTTTGGCGGAAATACCGAGACAAGGCGGAGGCGATGGGACTGGCCGATTCACGTTTTGAAATCGATCGCACACTTCCAGTGCGAATGGTGCAAGATCATCCCATTTACGCTGGAATGATCGAGACCATGGATAAGGGGGTTGGCCGAGTCTTCGCTGCGATCGAAGAGCGGGGAGTTGCCGATCAGACGATTGTTATCTTCACCAGCGATAATGGAGGTGTCGCGTCGGGAGACGCCTACGCCACCAGCAATCGCCCGCTTCGAACCGGGAAAGGACGCCAGTGGGAAGGGGGGCTGCGAGTTCCCTACTACCTTCACGTTCCTGGAGTGACGGACCGGGGAATGCGAAGTGACGTCCCTGTTACGGGAGCTGACCTCTATCCGACTTTGCTGGAGTTGGCGGGACTGCCCCTTCGCCCCGAACAGCATCGGGACGGCATGAGCCTGGTTCCCTTGCTGCATGGCGAGTCGCTTCCGGATCGACCATTGATTTGGCACTACCCACACTATGGCAATCAGGGTGGGGAACCGAGCGGCATTTATCGGGATGGTCCGTGGAAACTCATCCATTACTACGAGGATGGTCGGGATGAACTTTATCATCTTGAGGAAGACTTGGGCGAACGACATGACTTGGCCGAACAGAATCCGGACCGAGTGGAGAGAATGCGGCTGCAGCTGAAGGAGTTTTTGCATCAAGTGGGGGCGAAGTTTCCCGAAAGCGACCCTCGTTTCGACGAGGAGAAAGCGAAAGAGAAGCAGCGGCAGATACGCGAGCAACTCCTCCCGGACCTCGAGCGGCGACATGCCGATTTTCTGAAGCCGGATTTTCGCCCGAATCCTCGTTGGTGGGGAAGCCTGGTCGAACCGCCGGAATAGACCTGGGCGATGATGAAGTCGACGTTGCCAAGCGAATAATCCGAGTTCAGTTAGTCGAAAAGAAATTGACTGAGTCCGGTGGAGATGGTATCCAGGGTCTGGAGCGGGAAAACGAACCGTGAAGGGGGAGTTTCACCAATGTTGACGCTGACTGAAGACCGCCGGGGGCCGCCAGGGAGGACGCTGGCGCGTCGCGAGTTCCTGAAGATCGGGGCCCTCGGCATCGGAGGCCTGTCGCTGGCTCAACTGCTCGCCTGCCGCCAGGCCTCTGCGGCGGCGGGGGAGTATCTGAAAGACCGATCGGTCATCCTCCTCTTTCTGCAAGGAGGTCCCCCGCATATTGAGATGTTCGATCCCAAGATGACCGCGCCCGCGGAGATTCGCAGTATCACGGGAGAGGTCGCCACCACGATTCCCGGAGTGACATTCGGCGGCACGATGCCGGAATTGGCCAAGCGAGCCCACCGTTTCTCACTGGTTCGCTCGTATGGGTCGCGAAACTACGATCACGTGTACGACTCGGTCGTGAGTGCCGGGAATCGCCTCAAGGCTTCAGTCAGTTCGATTTACGCCCGCGTGGCGGGAAACAACCATCCGACAAAAGGGATCCCTCGCAATGTGCTGCTGCTCCCCGAGGCGGTTCGCCCCGGTCTGAAGCTGCAATCGAATTTCGAAACCAGTGCTCTCCCCACGCTGACCACGCCCGGGGAACTCGGCCCCTCCTACGCTCCGTTCAATCCGATCGGGGGTGGAGAACTGAAAGAGAACATGGAGCTGAGAATTCCTCGTTCTCGCCTGGATGACCGCCGCTACTTGTTGGCTCAACTCGATCGCATGCGCCGCGACGCGGATGCCTCGGGAATCCTGGAAGGAATCGACAGCTATCAGCAGCAGGTCTTCGACGTCGTCACCGGTGGAGCGGCCAAGGCCTTTGACCTATCCGAGGAAGATCCGAAAACGATCGAGCGATACGACACCAGTTCGCTGTTTTCCAATGACGAGGTCCAGCAGTGGGGCGACATGCGGCGGGCGACCAATTTGTTGGGCAAGCAGTTGTTGCTGGCAAGAAGGCTATGTGAAGCCGGATGTGGGTTCGTCACGGTCTCCGATTGCGGTTGGGATTTCCACAGCAACCGGAATAGTCCCCGAAATCTCGGCGGAATGAACTACCTGGGGCCACAGGTCGATCACGCTGTCTCCGTATTCATGGATGACGTGGAGGAGCGTGGCCTGAGTGACAAGATACTGCTAGTTGTCACGGGCGAGATGGGGCGTACTCCTCGGATCAACAACAATGGTGGCCGTGATCATTATGGCAAACTGACCTCGCTGGCTCTCTTTGGAGGCGGCTTGAAGATGGGGCAGGTCATCGGCCAGTCGGATCGGCAGGCCAGCGAGCCGGCGACGCCTCCCTACGGTCCGGAAAACCTGCAGGCCACGATCCTCCATGCTCTGTTCGACATCGGAACCCTGCGTCTGGACACTCGCCTGCCCCAAGAGATTACTCGGCTCGCCGATGAACATCCTCCCATCGAGCCGCTCTTTTGATCGCGACTTGGCGACGGGTGGAGTGTCGCGTGAAGAGACGCGTGAAGAGACGGGTGGAGAGACGGGGTGGAGAGACGGGGGCGACGAAGGGGCATGAGTCGGAACCGGTTGGAGTGGGCTGGGTGCGATATGCGTCGTGTTCGGGAGGCATCGGCTCGCGGGCGAGCCCGAGGCAGCATGGTCTTATTTCATGCCGATAATGCGGTCGTCCACAAGATCCATTGCCGAAGCGAGTGGTTTCATGGATGTGGGTCATGACGTTGCTTTCTCCAGATCAGCCTGTTTCCAAAGGATCTTGAGTAGGGCGTAGAAAAATGCGGCGGCCATGGGGCCGACGAAGATGCCCCAAAGTCCGATCAGTTTGATCGCTCCCAGTACGGCAATCAAAACGATCAGGGGATGAAGCTTCGATTCTCCCCCGATCACGTAGGCCTTGATCAGATTGTCGGCCGTGGAGACGATTGCCGTTCCGTAGATCACCATGAAGACGGTCGCTCCATAACGGGCCTCAAGCGCCAACGAAATCGCGACCACGATCCAGACCATGGCGGCTCCCAGAAATGGAATCAAGGAGAAAAACACGGTGAGCCCAGCGGCCAGCCAGAGCCATTTCACGCCGACAATCGCAAAACCGATTCCCGCCAGGATTCCCTGGACCAGCGCGGCCATGATGTTCCCCATCACGACTCCGCGACAGATCTTGGCGAATTGGTCGAGCAGCTCTTTCTCATCATCGTCATCCAGTGGAGAAAGTTTTCGAGCTTCGTCCATCAATTTCGGACCATCAGCCAGGAAGTAGTACAACGATAGGGACATCACCACGAAGCTGACCACAAAGGCGATCGCATCGGCCAGGAATGCCTGAGTCTTCTGATACAGCTCCTTGGTCGCTCCATCCACCGCGTTGGAAATGAGCAGCTTTAGCTGCTGTTCTTGCTGAGCCGACAAGGTGGCGCGGAACTCAAGTAGCCAGCCGAATACCTGCGAATCCCGAATCCGATCAACCTGCCGGCCAATCCAAGAC
>JBJHCD010000056.1:0-5818 GCA_050485845.1 Pirellulaceae bacterium
GTCCAGCATCGCGGACTCCCCAAGCGACCTGTTCTTGACCGGAGGGGGAGTTCATCCGGAGCATTTCCTGGCCTCCCTCTCGGGACGCCGCATCCCGCACCTGACGCTCGACGGTATCGCACTCACCGGCCGGCGACTTCGAGTTCCCTAATAGTGCTCGAATAGCTTTCGAAAAACTCGCTCGCCCTCCCCTGCCTACCTGACATGTCCCTTCCAGCAGACCGAACATGGGCTTCGCTCCTGACTCCCCCAGGGAGTGGCGCAATCGCGGTTGTCGCCCTTGCCGGGCCCGCCGCGAGGGAATTGCTAGAGAGCTTCTTCACGCCCCGACGAACCGACGGCTGGCTCCACGCGACCGAGGGACGAGTCCTTCTGGGGACCTGGAATCGATCCGACGGTACCAGGGAGGAACTGTTGCTCGCTTGTCTTGGTCCAGGCCATTGGGAAATCCATTGCCATGGGGGAGTGGCGGCGGTGGAGACGATTCTTGACGACTTGCGAAGCCGAGGGGTCGTCATCCTGGCTTGGTCCCAGTGGATTCAGCAACAATCGGCTGATCCCCTGCAGACCGGGGCGCAAATCGAGTTGTCTCGAGCCCTCACGCTTCGCGGGGCGGGAGTTCTCCTGGATCAGTATCGAGGCGCCCTGCGAGCGGAACTGGAGGCGCTGCTCGTGCAACTTCAGCAGCGGGACATTTCAGACGGTCCGTTTCGCGGGTTGCAGCACCGATTGTTGCGGCTACGGGAGCGGTCGAGTGTCGGCCTCCACCTCACGCAGCCTTGGCGAGTTGCCTTGGTGGGACCGCCCAATGTCGGGAAGAGTTCGTTATTGAATCGGCTGGTCGGCTTTCAGCGAGCGATTGTGTATGACCAGCCCGGTACAACTCGAGATGTTGTCACGGCACATACCGCCTTCGATGGCTGGCCCGTTGAACTGTTTGATACGGCGGGGATGCGGGAGACCAGTGACCAAGTGGAACAGTCGGGGGTCGTGATGGCTCGGCAAGCAGCCCGGCAAGCGGACCTACTGGTCTTTCTGGTGGAGACGGACTCTTCAGCGAACGCCGGCCGGCAGCTTTCCACGGATGTCGAGTCGGGTAGCCGGCAAGGGGAGTTTCCCGATCCGCAGTCGCTACAGCTTCCAACCGAAGTTCCCGTGATTCGGGTCCTTTCCAAATGGGACCTTCGAGCCAGTGAAAATCGGGAGGCACCGGATGGCTGGCTGGGGATCAGTTCAAAAACCGGGGAGGGACTGGAAACGTTGATGGAGGCGATCACTCGCCGGCTCGTCCCCGATCCTCCTCATCCCGGCGAACCGGTCCCCTTCCTGCCCCATCACCGGGAGCGGCTGGAGGCCTGTCTCCAATCGCTGCAACTTGGCAACTTCGAGCAGGCTGAAAATGAACTGAGCCGATTGCTGGCGGATCAACGAGGAGGGGGACCAGAGGGTCCCGGCGTTTCGTCGCTCGGCCCGTTCTGAAATCGCTCCGGTGCCTCGTCGTCGGGCGAAACAATTTCCCCATCGATCACGTCGGGATCGAGATATTCAGGGCGATGTCGCGCCGTGGCCTCGCGGAGCGTCGCTTCGTGGTAGACTCGCCATTCTCCCACTTGCCGAGTCCAGTACCGGAGGATTGCCCAACGCACGACTTGACGAGTCCAGGGGATCAGCAGCAGCAGGCCGATGACATCGGTAATCAGTCCGGGGAGCAAGAGTAGCACACCGGCGACGAGCAGCAGGAGGCCGTCGAACATGGAGGCGACCGGGACTTCTCCCGCCTCCAGATCCCGCCCCATTTTCCAAGCGACTTGCCATCCCTGCGATCGAGCAATGGCGATTCCGCCGACGCCGGTCAGGATCGTGCTGGCCAAGGCGAAGAACCAGCCCCAATGTTCCGCGACCAGCAGAAGGACCGTCAGCTCCAGGTAGGCGCCGAGGATCAGCAGGCCCAGAACCAAGACAAAGTATCGCAACGTCGCACCGGAGAGAAAATGGAGCCGCAATGAAAAACAAGGGAGCTTACTCGAATCATACCGAGTCAGCTCCCCGTGGCATATCGGCCGACGGCCTCGGAATGGGGCCCGAGCGGCCGTGGGCGAGAATTTCGATTCGGGCTGGTTTAGAGGAAGGTGCCGAGCTTGGCGACCAGGTCCACCGTGCGACAGCTATAACCCCATTCGTTATCGTACCAGCTGACGACCTTCACCAGCTTGCCGCTCTTGCCCAACACCTGGGTAAAGTCGGCGGCGAAGATGGAGCTGTGCGAGTCGCCGATGATATCCGACGAGACAATCGGGTCCTCGGTGTAGCAGAGGATTCCCTTCAGCGGCCCTTCAGCAGCGGCCTTCACTGCCTGGTTGATATCCTCAACCGTCGCTTCCTTGGCCAGGTTCGCCGTGAGATCGACCACGCTTCCGGTCGGAACCGGAACTCGCATGGCGATGCCGGTCAGCTTGCCGTTCAGTTCCGGAATGACCAGTCCAACGGCCTTGGCGGCTCCCGTGCTGGTCGGGATGATGTTCATCGCGGCTGCCCGAGCCCGATAAGCATCCTTGTGCGGCAGATCCAACACGTTCTGATCGTTGGTGTAAGCGTGGATGGTCGTCATCAGGCCCGATTCGATCCCGAAGGAGTCGTTGAGGACCTTGGCGACGGGAGCGAGGCAGTTGGTGGTACAACTGGCGTTGGAAATGCAGAGCAGATCCTTGGTCAGTTTGTCGTCGTTCACTCCGAGCACGCAGGTCAGGTCGGCCCCATCCTTGGCCGGAGCGCTGAGGACCACGCGCTTGGCACCGGCCTTCAAGTGCGTGTCATATCCCGGCTTGGCGCCTTCGGCTCGCCCCGTGAAAATCCCGGTGCTTTCGACGACGACATCGACACCCAGTTTTCCCCAGGGAAGCTGAGCCGGGTCGCGTTCGGCCAGGGCCAGAATCTTCTTGCCGTTCACAATCAGATTTTCGCTGTCGTGCGCCACTTCGCCCGGAAAACGGCGGTGCACGCTGTCATACTTCAGCAACGTCGCCAACATGGCATTGTCGGTCAAGTCATTCACCGCCACGACCTCGAACTCCGAGGACCGGCTGATGAGGTTCCGGAAGGTCAACCTTCCGATACGTCCGAATCCATTGATTGCCACCCGAATCGCCACTGTGCTTCTCCTTTACGTACCTTCGCTTGCTTGGGGACACCGGGCCACGTCAAACACCCAGCCTCCTACATTCTCTACTTGATTTCTTACCTTCCGGGCCCGATTATAGTGGTCCATTTCCGAGTGAACAACGGGCTTTAAGCTCCCCTTGTGCCGCACAATTCGCGACTTAACGACGATGTCCGGAAACCCGCCCCAACGGCACCCTGGGTGGCTACAGCCGCTCCCTTAGGCCGAACTCGGATGGCGATTCTTTCCCCAGGCGTCCCGAACTTCCCGAAACAGTTCCAGGTGCCGAGCCGTCGCGCGCTCAATGGAAAACTCCGCCATAACGCGATGACGAGCCTGTTGCCCCAATTGGTGAGCGAACCGAGGTTGCTCGAGCAGGCGAAGGATATCGTGGGCCAGTTGGGAAGGGTTCGCCACCGGGGTCAGCAGGCCCTGATTCTCGGAGTCGACCAACTGCCGGTTGCCGGGAATATCGGTCGCGATCACGGGTAGCCCGGCTCCCATCGCCTCGAGCAGCGAGATGGACATCCCTTCCTGGTAGGACGGCAGGACGAACAGGTCGGCTGCGTCCAACAAGTCGTCAATCTGATCAAAGGAGCCCGGCAGGAAAACGCGATCGCGCAGTTCGTGGTCGATCACGCGCCGGTAGAGAGCCTCGCGCTGGGGCCCATCACCGACCAGCCAGAGTCGAGCGGTGGGGAACTTCTGGACCACCAGGCGCCAGGCGTCGATCAGGTCCAGCAGTCCCTTCCCCTCATGCAGCCGACCCGTGTAAAGGGCCAAGGGGGTTTCGTAGGGAGCCAGTAGATCGCAGTTCGCTTCGGCCAATGCCCGCCGCGCGGCCCGCCTTCGCTGTTCGGTCCGTTCCGGCCCTACCGATACTCCATTCGGAATGAAATGGATTCGCTCGGAAGAATACCCCGCGGCAAGTAATTCGTCCCGTATTCCCTCGCTCGGCGCGACGATGGCAGGGGCCTCGCGACAGCGGCGACGAATCCGAGGACCGAACCGGCCCACGGTCTGCCAGTGACAATCCCCCGTCTCTCCTCCCCCTTCCGCTCGGAGGATGACCGGACAACCGGCGTGGCGGAGGGTGCCGAGTGCCGCGTAGGCATCGTGCTTGAGCATCGAGACATAGACGATATCGAGCGAATCGCGATGAAGCCGAAGCCAACGCGACAGGGCCATCATGTAGCGGACGGTCCCCCAAGCCCGAACCGGTGGATTCGGAAGCCGCAACACGGGGACTTCCCGGTGGACCATCTCCTTGGGCCAGTCCGGCTCCCATTGGGCAGTCACGATCCGAACCTGACAACCCTGGCGGCGGAATTCGGTGGCCAAGCTGGAACAAATCGCCTCGGCACCTCCCACCAGAGGCCAAAAGCGGCGAGTGATCAGCGCTATCCGGGGGAAGCTCATAGGGGGTCCGCCGAGATCTCGTCAGGTTCCAGCTCGGCAATGTATGGCAGATTCCGATACTGATCGCGATAATCCAAGCCGTAACCGACCACAAAGGCATTGGGAATCTCGAACCCCACGAAGTCGGGCTCCAGCCGCACCTCTTGCCGCCCACGCTTTCGCAACAGCACGGCCGACCGGACGGTCAAGGCACCACGCTCACGCAGACATCCCGCCACCCCTTCCAAGGTGCGACCGGTGTCGAAGATGTCATCCACCAACAACACATGCCGCTGCTGGACGTCAAGCAACAGTTCGAGATTCATCCGCAGCTCCCCTGGTTCCGTCCCGGCGCCATAGCTGCTGGTTTGCATGACTCCCACGCGCAATGGCATGCTCAGCTGCCGGATCAGATCGGCCAGTAACACCACGCTGCCGGTCATGACGCCCACAATCGTCAACGGCTCACGCCCGTAGGATTGCTCGATCTCCTGGGCGAGCCGAGTTACCCCGTCCCGCACCTGCTGTTCAGTGATCAATTGTTTCATTGGTCATTGGTCATTGGTCATTGGTCATTGGTCATTGGTCATTGGTCATTGGTCATTGCTCATTGCTCATTGCTCATTGGCCGGTAGTCGAGGGCCTGATACGCCGCGCTATTCTAGGTCGCTCGACCAAGTGGTGATAGCACCTCACTCCATGGGCCCCAGATCGCATCCCATCGGTCCCATGCGTCCCATGCGTCCCATCGGTCCCATTGGTCCCATTGGTCCCATGCGTCCCATTGGTCCCATGCGTCCCATCGATCCCATCAGTCCCATCAGTCCCATCAGTCTCATCAGTCTCATGCGTCCCATCAGTCCCATTTCCCAATCACCGGATTTCCCTTTAAATGGCCAGTCAACCAACCAACCAGCAAAAAAATCCCCTCGGAGGAGCAAGCCTCATGACCGACAGACTCCCAGGCTGGAGCGAAATCGAGATCGCCGGGCATCCTTGCGATCTATTCGAGCCGGCTCAGCCAAATCCGCATGGCTATGTCCTCATCTACCTGCATGGCGTCCACCTGCAGCGACTGACCGACAAGTCGGAATTTTGCCGGCTGTTCCAGCAGCATGGCCTGCCGGTCATCGCCCCCATGACCCAACGTAGCTGGTGGACCGACCGAATCTGCCCCGAGTTCGATCCGGAACTGACCGCCGAACAGCATTTGCTGCAAAACGTGCTTCCCTACGTCAAGCAGCGATGGGGAGCCGAATCACC
>JBJHCD010000056.1:5828-8277 GCA_050485845.1 Pirellulaceae bacterium
TCATGGATCATCTGCTGTCCCACCTGGAGGAGTCGCACGAGGTCGTTCCGCCGCGGATCGGCCTGTTCGGGACCAGCATGGGAGGCCAAGGAGCTTTGCGGCTCGCCTACAAGTATCCCGGGCTGTTTCCCGTGACGGCCGCGATCAGCCCGGCGATCGACTTTCAGTACCGCTGGGAAGATGGGGACGAGGTGCTCCAGCAGATGTATCCCGACCCCGAGTCAGCTCGACAAGAGACCGCCCTGCTCTACATCCATCCCCTCAATTGGCCCCGGCATCAATTCTTCTGTTGTGATCCCGAGGACGCTCGATGGTGGGACGGCGCCGACCGACTCCGCATGAAGCTCGCCTCGCTCGGAGTCCCCTTCCAGTGTGACCTGGAAACCAGTGGCGGAGGGCATGGCTTCGAGTACTACAACCGGATGGCCGAACAATCAATCGGATTTCTGGTCGATCGTCTCGAACGCGAACGTCTGGGACTGCCCATCCAGCGATAAGCAAGTCGGGTAAGCCGCTGGGAGAAGCGGTGCGAACAAGAACGAACAAGCAGGTCAAGCAAGAGACTCGAAAAGCGTACTCGAATAGCCTGCTCGGGCCTCTACCCACTCGGGCAGGAAAACCCCTTTACTGGGCGGAGCCGATTCGGTCTTTCCCAACCCAGGGCCGCAGGACTTCGGGAATCAGGATCGTCCCGTCGGCTTGTTGGTAGTTTTCCAAAATCGCAATCATCGCTCGGCTGATCGCCACGGCGGTTCCATTGAGCGTATGACAGAAATGGGTCCCTTTTTCCCCTTTCCTCTTGTAGCGGATATTCAGGCGTCGAGCTTGAAAGTCGGTGCAGTTCGACGTGCTGGTGACTTCCCCCCATTCCCCCGCGTCGCCTCGTCCCGGCATCCAGGCCTCCAGGTCATACTTCCGGTAGGCGGGGCCCCCCAGGTCCCCCGTCGCCGTGTCGACAACTCGGTAGGGGATCTTCAGCGCGTCGAAGATACGGCACTCCATCTCACGGAACTCTTCCAGCATCGCATCGCTTTGATCGGGCCGAGTAAAGGCGAACATCTCGACTTTCGTAAACTGATGCACTCGGTACAACCCGCGTGACGCTCGCCCGGCCGCTCCCGCTTCCGTGCGGAAACAATGGCTGATGCCGCAGTACCGCTGCGGAAGCTGCTCCTCCTCCAGAATCTGTTCGGCGAGCATCCCGCCGAGGGTGATTTCGGCGGTGGCAACCAGATTGAGATTGGTGTTTTCAATGCTGTAAATCTGCGTCTCGGGTCCCCGAGGAATATAGCCCGTGCCGTGCAGGATTTCGGTGTAGGCCAAGTCGGGCGTGATCACGGGAGTAAACCCGGCTTGAACCAATTGGTGAACGGCGAACTGTTGGAGAGCCAGTTCCAACAGGACCGCCTCGTTTTGGAGAAAATAGAAGCCATGTCCCGCAATTCTCGCCCCGGCGTCGAAGTCGATGAGCCGGTGCATCTGCCCCAATTCCAAGTGATCTCGCGGCTGAAAATCGAACGACGCGACCGGCGTGCTCCCTCGGCTTACCTCCCGATTCGCGGCATCATCGTCTCCGATCGGCGCGTCGGGATGCGTCATGTTGGGAATGGCCGACTGGAGGCACCGAACCTCGCCTTCCAGTCGATCGTGTTCGGCTTGAGCCGCTTCCTTCAGTTCCCGGAGCCGTCTCCCCTCTTCGATTCTTGCCGCTCGCTGCTCGGCATCCGGCGCTTTCCCCACCGACTTGGCCACTTCATTCGCCTGCCGATTCAGCTCCTGGACCTCGGCCAGCCGATCCCGCCGCTGCTGCTCCAATTCCACGAGCCGATCGATATCGACCGTCGCCTTGCGATGATGACAGTTTTCCTTGACGGCCTGGACGTTCTCAAGAATGAATTTTCGGTCGAGCATGGAAGCAGTGTTTTTCCTGGCGATGTGATGTGTCGTGATTGTTTTCCGTGGCAGCGTGGCAGCGTGGCAATTCCAGTCCGGTCGTTTCCGCCCCAAGCGCCGTTATTCGTTGGCGGTCTGGACCTTCCCCAATTCCTGCCACAGGAAGGTGCTGGCTCGGATCCCTCGCTGGAAGTCGGCCAAGCAGAACTTCTCGTTCGGACTGTGAGTATTGTCGTCATCCAGACCCCAACCCAACAGCAAGGCATCGACCCCCAGGCGCTCGTTGAACTCGGTTACGATGGGAATCGAGCCCCCTTCGCGAATGAGGACCGGGCTGGTTCCAAAACCTTGCTCGAATGCCAGCGAAGCGGCCTGCAAGTAGGGACTGCCGTGGGGAGTCAAATACCCTTTGCCCCCATGAGTTTCCAACAACTCCCAGCGAATACCAGGGGGGGAAACCCGCTCAATGTGCTTCCGCAGGGCTCGAGCCACCTCGGCCGGATCCTGGTTGGGCACCAGGCGAAAACTGAACTTGGCGCCGGCTCGAGCCGGTAGG
>JBJHCD010000056.1:8287-13172 GCA_050485845.1 Pirellulaceae bacterium
CGTCTTGCTCCCCTCCCCCTGATAGCCGCTCCACATCCCATTGATGTCGTAGGTGGGACGAGCCCAACGGCGTTCGAGTGTCGAGTAGCCAACCTCTCCGGCCAACTGCTCGACCCCAATCTGCTGACGGAATCGAGCTTCATTGAAGGGGAGAGCGGCGAACTGCTGCCGCTCCGCCTCCGTTAGGGGGATGACATGATCGTAAAAGCCGGGAATCTGAACTCGCCCCTCCTTGTCGATCAGCGAGGCGAGGATCTGAGCCAACGCGTTGGCGGGATTGGCGACAGCTCCCCCGAACGAACCGGAATGCAAATCTTGCGAGGGCCCCTGCAGCCGCAATTCGAAATATGCCAGGCCCTTCAAGCCGTAGGTGATCGCGGGTTGGCCCGGAGCAAACTGGGAGGAATCGCTGATCACCAGGACGTCGCTGGCCAGTCTCTTGGTTCCTTCGGGCGAGGCCAGGTACTTGGCGAGGCTTTCACTCCCCACCTCCTCCTCCCCCTCGATCAGATACTTCAGCTGCACGGGAAGCTTCCGGCCACTTTCCATCCAGGCCTGCAGACTCTTGATGTGCGTCAGCATTTGCCCCTTGTCATCCGTCGCTCCGCGAGCATACACGTTGCCGTCCCGCACATCGGGCTCAAACGGAGGGGTCTTCCATTCATCCAGCGGATCAACCGGTTGCACGTCGTAGTGGCCGTAGACCAGCACCGTGGGAGCCCCGGGCACCGGAGGTGTCTCGGCATAGACCATCGGATGCCGCTCGGTCTCAATCAGCTCACACGAAACACCCAGCCTCTGAAATTGCCCCAGAACCCACTCGGCCGCGCGGCGAACCTCCTCCCGGTACCGCCGGTCCGCGCTGATACTGGGAATCCGCAGCAGATCGAGCAGATCTTGCTGAAATGAGTCCTGATGCTGGTCCAGATATTGTTTGAGTTCGTTCATCAAAAAGATCCTTCCATTCTTGGGAAGGCGTCCAATATAATGGTCGGGGTCCAGAGGGACCATTCCCGGCCGGAGATTCACCTGGGGAAACCAGAGATTCGCCTGGGGAAAGTTGTCGAGGGGGTGTTGAGGAACAGGAGCAGCAGTCGTGTCGCAAAAATCACAAGCCGCCGTGGCCACTCCGGAAAAAACGGAGCCTCAACAGCAGGATGCCAAGCGGCCTCGGCGTCAGCCCCGGTACCAAGTGATCCTCTGGGACGATGACGACCACACCTACGAGTATGTCATTCGGATGATGCGGCAGCTGTTCGGACACTCGTTGGAGCGAGCGTATGAAATCGCTTGTGAAGTCGATCAGTCCGGCCGAGTCACCTGCCTGACGACAACGCGAGAACATGCAGAACTCAAACGGGATCAAATTCATGCCTACGGGAAGGACAAACTGATCGCCCACTGCAAGGGCTCGATGTGGTCCACGATCGAACCGGTACAATGAGCCCAGCCGGCACAGTGGCTCCACTTGGCACAGTGGCCCCAGCCGACCCAGCGACCCCAGCCGACACGGAAACCGAAGCGGCACACCAAACGACCAGCAACTCGAGTAACCTCTCGAAAGTTCGACCAAGTTAGACAGCTCGAGTAACTCGAAAACCCAAGCACCTCACACTACTGACCACACTCCTGAAAATCCCTCCAGTCGGAGGCTCCGAGGCGAGCCACCCAGCACGGAACCGGTTAGCGGGGACAGAGCACGGATATTCATGGCGAAGCTACGCACGGTGACTTTGGGCTGCAAAGTCAACCAGTATGAAACGCAGTATGTACGCGAAGGTCTGCTGGGAATCGGATATCAGGATGCCGAGGGAGACGAGCCGGCGGATCTCTGCGTGGTCAACACCTGCACGGTCACCAATGAAGGGGACTCCAAGAGCAGGCAGGTGATTCGCCGGATGGCTCGCGAGAATCCCGGAAGCCGACTGGTGGTGATGGGTTGCTATGCCACTCGAGCCCCCGATGAAGTCGCCGCGCTTCCGGGAGTGGCGGAAGTCGTCACCGACAAGCGAGAGCTACCCGACCTTTTGGGTCGATTCGGCGTCGTGGACATCCCCACCGGTATCTCCCGATTCTCCGGGAGAAGCCGAGCGTACGTGAAGGTGCAGGATGGCTGCCTGCTGAAGTGCAGTTACTGCATTATTCCCCAGGTCCGGCCTCAACTTGCCAGTCGCCCGATCGACCATATTCTGGACGAAATTCGCCGGCTGCGCGACAACGGCTACCGCGAAATGATTCTGACCGGGATTCATCTCGGCCACTTTGGAATCGACTGGAATTGGGGGAAACCGAAGGATCAATGGGTTCGGCTTGCCGATCTGCTCGTACAAATCCTGCGGCTCGAGGGGGACTTTCGCATCCGTCTTTCCAGCATCGAGGCAACCGAAGTCACTCGGGAATTGCTCGAGGTGATGCGGGCCCATCCGGACCGAATCTGCCCCCACCTGCATATCTGCCTCCAGAGTGGTTCCGATCGCATCCTCCGCGCCATGCGGCGCCGATGGGGAGCACGGCGATTCATCGACCGCTGCCTGCTCGCCAAGGAACTGCTGGACGAGCCCTGTTTGACGACCGATGTGATTGTGGGATATCCGGGAGAGACCGAAGCGGATTTCGCGGCAACTTGCCGAGTGACCGAGGAGGTCGGCTTTGCCAAGATCCATATCTTCCCGTTCAGCCCCCGCAGGCAGACTCCCGCCGCCGCGCTTGCCGATCAGGTGCCGGGTGATGTGAAGCAGAATCGCAGCCGGCAACTGGCTGAAATTGAGTCGGTGGAGCGGCGAGCTTACTACCAGCGACTGCTCGGGCGGCCGCTGCAGGTGCTGGTCGAGTCGTCGGGGGAAGAGAGTCCAGACAGAATCCGTGGTACCAGCTGCCGCTATGCCCCCGTGCAAATCGATCCACATGCTTCCGCGACCTCTTCCTCCCGCGCCGCGGCGCTTCGCGGGAGCCAATCGGAAGCTGCACGCCTCGTCGGACGCCTGATCCCCGTCCAGGCCACGGACTTGGATGAATCGGTCAGCCCGCCCCAACTGAGAGGGAAACGACTCCAGGCGAGCCCCTGAACCAACTCACCCCATTGCCGAGGAGAAGCTGGTGTCCAATCGACTGAGTGGCGAATCGAGTCCCTATTTGCTGCAGCATGCCGAGAATCCCGTCGACTGGTACCCTTGGGGACCGGAAGCGTTGCAGCGGGCAAAAGAGGAAGACCTTCCCATCTTTCTCTCCATCGGATATTCCGCCTGCCACTGGTGCCACGTGATGGAGCACGAAAGTTTCGAGGACCCGCGTATTGCTGGACTTCTGAATGAGAGCTTCGTCTGCATCAAGGTCGACCGGGAAGAACGCCCCGACCTCGATCAGATCTACATGAACGCGGTCCAGATCATTACGGGACGAGGTGGTTGGCCGATGTCCGTGTTTCTGACCCCCGACCTGCAGCCATTCTATGGCGGCACCTACTGGCCACCGACAGCTCGGCAAGGCATGCCCGGTTTCGACCAGGTCGTCTCGGCCGTTGCCGATGCCTGGAACAACCGCCGAGAACAGGCCCTGGAATCGGCGGCCGAGTTGACCGAGCGACTGCAGGCCGTCGATCAACTTCCTCCTTCCGCCAGTTCTCTCGCGCCTGACCTTTTGACTGCCGCCCTCCGCAAGCTGGAACGGGTATTCGATTCCCAGCATGGCGGCTTTGGCGATTCCCCGAAGTTTCCGCATTCCATGGACCTCCAGTTGCTCCTCAGAATCCATCACCGCTTTGGTGACGAGTCCTCGCGGGCCATGGCATGCCAGACGCTGGACAAGATGGCCCAAGGGGGCATCCGCGACCATTTGGGAGGCGGCTTTGCCCGCTATTCGACCGACCGCCGTTGGCTGGTCCCGCACTTCGAAAAGATGCTCTATGACAATGCCCTGCTGGCGATTTGTTACCTGGAAACATTTCAGATGACGGGAGAACCCCGCTATGCCCACGTCCTCCAGGAAACACTCGACTATGTCCTGCGATCCATGACCGATCCAGAGGGTGGTTTTCACAGCACCGAAGACGCCGATAGCGAAGGCGAGGAGGGAAAGTTCTACGTCTGGACGCCGCAAGAGATCGAGCACGTACTGGGGGAAGACGCGGAGTTGTTCTGCTCCGTCTACGACGTAACGTCCGCGGGAAACTTCGAAGGCAAGAGCATCTTGAACCTCCCGAAGTCGATCGAGCAATTCGCCTCGCTCCGACAACTCGACCCAACTCAGTTGCACCGCGACCTCGAGCGGATGCGGGGCGAATTGTTGGCCGAGCGGGAGCGGCGAGTTCGGCCGAACAAGGATGACAAGATCCTGGTCAGCTGGAACGGACTGATGATCGACGCCCTGGCCCGCTCCGCGGGCCCGCTGGACCGCCCCGATTTTTTGGCGGCCGCCCAGCGGGCCGCCGACTTTATTTGGGAACGGCTGCGCACCGCGGACGGACGACTGCTGCACTGCTGGAGAAGTGGTGAGGCTCGACTGCCCGCCTATCTGGATGACTACGCGTTTCTCGCCCAGGCACTCACGTCGCTCTATGAGGCTTCCTTTGAAGAACGGCGTCTTGATCAGGCCCTGGAATTGGTCGAACAACTTTTCACTCATTTTCAAGCCGAGGATGGAGGGACGTTCTATTACACGGCCGATGATCACGAATCCTTGATTGCGCGGACCAAGGACCTCCACGACAGCAGTCTTCCCAGTGGGAATGCCATGGCGGCCACCGTGTTGCTCCGGCTTGGCCGCCTGACTGGGAGAGCGGAGTACCTGGAGGCGGCCGAGGGAATCCTGCGAGAAGTGGTGCCGCTGATGGAGCAAGCCCCCTCCGCCGCCGGCCAGATGCTCATCACCCTCGACCTCTGGCTCGGCC
>JBJHCD010000057.1:0-13166 GCA_050485845.1 Pirellulaceae bacterium
ATGGCCTTGTCCAAGGAGTTGGAGGGCAATCGAGTTGGATTCCAGGAAGTGGATGTCCACTTCTTTGGCCAACTCGCGAACTAGCTGGTAACGCGGCGGGCCTTGATTTTCAAATAAGGGGGAAGAAAGCTAGCGCGATGTGCGGCCGAACCGCTGGCAGCCCAAGCGTCTCCCCGTGGAGGTTCCTGGAAGTCTTCGATCACAAAGCCACTGTGACAGAGTCCTCCGAGAAGTTCTCCCAAGGGATGCAGGAATTCCACGGCGCCCCGCTCCAGATGTGGATCCTCCGCTCCGCCGCGGATCGGCTGTCCAGGTCGCGACTGGTGCAGAATTCGATAGCCATCCCGATCGGCCACACCACTCGACTGCATCGACGCGGGCTGCTTGTGCTGCACAACATACAGCCCACCGACGCGGAGCACGCGAGCTACTTCCCGATACACGGAGACCACGTCGGCGACATAGCAGGTACTGACAGGCTGCAGCACCGCGTCAAAGCTGCTGTCACCCAAAGTGGCGAGATGGTCCATCGAAGCGAGAACGGCTTTTATCGGAAGCTGGCGTCTTGCCGCTATTTCGCGGTCGATGGCCAGCATCCTTGGACTGACATCGACCACCGTGACCTGAAAGCCCGCTTCGGCATGAATCAGACTGTGAGTTCCACCCCCCGCGGCCAGGCAGAGGAGTTTGGTTCCCGGCAACGGTAGTTCGGCCAGCCAAGGGTCCAATGCCGCTCGAGCCGCCTCGGCATCCAGCCTGGGACCATTCCGCTCGACGCCGGCCGCGAAGCGTGGATCCGTGGCGAGTTCATCCCAGGCTTCGCGGTTGTGGCTCGTGGCGTCGACCGCCGCCGCGCGAAACTCCTCATGCCATTGATTCATCTCTTCCCAACGAGCCACTAGTGGCGGAAACCTGTCATTACGGAGTCTTCCCAGTACCGCGTCGATCGGGCTGCAGAGGAGGCCGGCGACTCGCAGGCGAGGTGGGTGCGGTTCATGCATTCCCGTCCAGCTTGCGGATAAGTGCCTCTTCGCCAATTCTCCCAACCAACTCCCGTAGCAGAGGCCGATGGAATGGAAGTCCTCCGGATCGCCACTCTCCCGCTCATTGTCCAGAATCTGGTCCACGACGCGAATGCTTTGGTGATCGAATCCCAACTCGCGCTTGTGCCGTTGTCGAGCGTGCAAGCGGGCGGCTTCAGCGAAGGATTCCATGGGCCAAGGAGCGTGCAAGGAGGGGGCGAGGGAGGAGATGTTGAGGAAACGTTGGGGAGACGTTGGGGAGACGTTGGGGAGAAGTTGGGGAGAAGTTGGATTGGAATCGAATTCTAATAGTCCGGATTGCGGCGATAGAGGAAGGGGCGGCTCTGAACCAAAGTCAGCACAACGGCCGATAATCGATATTCCTGCTCCGTTGCCGCCACGACCAGATCGTCCACCACGCACTGATCGGCACCTTCCAATCCACGTCCCAAGGCATAGATAAGCAAATTGCGAGCGAACTGACGCAGAAAGACTTCCCTCGACTGCAACAGCAAGTCTTTCAAGGCCACGGGGCCGTCCAACTCGGTTCCGTCGGGAAGCGACTCCCTATTGTCAATCGGCTGCCCCGCGTCGTGCGTCCTCCAACGGCCGATGGCATCGTAGTTCTCCAAGCTGAAACCATAGGGATCGATTCGAGCATGGCAACTGGAACATGCCGATGACGATCGATGCTTTTCGAGCAATTCCCGCAGGGGGATTTCCCGGCCCTCCGCCGATTCTTCCAATGGAGGGACGTCTGGAGGGGGTGGGGGAGGGGCGGCACCGAGCAGGCGGTCCGCGATGTAGTTTCCCCGCCGAGGGACATTCGTTCGATTCGGATCGGATTGGACCATCAGCAGCGCGGCTGCCGTCAGTGCACCCCCACGTCGCCGATCGGATAGTGGAACGCGGCGCATTGCAACTCCCTCCACCGCGTCCAACCCATAATGCTCCGCCAAACGCTGATTCACGAACGTGTATTCCGCATCGATCAATTCCAAGACGGGACGATCCTGCTGAATGATCTCTCGAAACAACTCCTCCACCTCGGCGACCATCCACCGACGCAGCTCTTCATCAAACTCAGGAAAAATTTCCCGGTCCACCTCGTGTGAGGCAGCCCCATCGAGTCCGAGCCACTGTCCGAAGAAATTTCGAGCAAAAGCCACGCTCCGAGGATCCTTCAGCATCCGCAGTGTCTGCTCGTTGAGGGTATCGGGTTCACCGAGTCGGCCGTCCGCCGCGAGGCTGAGAAGTTCGTCATCCGGCGGGCGAGACCAAAGGAAGAAGCTCAGCCGGCTAGCCAGGTCGTAGTCATCCACCCGATAGGGTTCGGACTCTTCCTCTCGAATCTGCTCGACTCGCATCAGGAACTGAGGGGACATCAAGACGGCGGTTACTACATGTCCCATCGCCGCCTCCTGATCCTCGCCCGCCTCGCGGCTCTGCTGATAGATGGCCAGTAATCGATCGACAAAATCGTCGGTTGCCGGACGTCGGACCGCGCGATCCGTGAATTGCCGCACCAGTTGGCCGACATCACCCGGCATCCCTGATTCACCGAAAATTCGCTCGTAAGTCTCGGGCGACGTCTCTCGAACGGCAATGATCTCCCGGACGACTTGCCGAGCGGCCTCGTGATACTGCTGGACCTGCACGGGCGTGAACGTCAAGGCGGGGCCGATATTGTCGAAGCCGAAGCTGGTGGGGTCGGGGGGGAAATCTTGGGCAAGTTGTAGATCGAGCCCCGTTAGATCGAGAATCGCCAGATCATATTCCGTCCGATTCAAACGTCTTAAGGGAGGAGGGCCGGGGTCCTTGACCGACTCGCAATCGAGATCGACCAGCAGTTCCTGAAGGAACTGGACCATCCGCTCCCGCTCCTCCTCGGAGGGACGACGCCGAGTGTCGGGAGGAGGCATGTCGTCGCTTTCCAGCACATGAGCCACCAGTTCCCATTTATCCCGGTTTTCGAGGATTCGCCGAGGATCGGAATCCACAGCCAAGTTGATGTCACCTCGAGTCTGTTCGTCTTGATGGCAGTTGTAGCAATACCGCTGAAACAATCCACGAATTTGGCGGTCCCAAGAGAGCGGATTGTTGTCTTGCCCAGGCTGTGCCCATGCCGGAGTGTGCATGGACAGGCAAGCGATGATCAACCCCGTGATGAAGGCGACACGGCATGCGGAAGGGCATGCCGCGCGGCCACGCGGGCCACTCGTCGGCACGCTTCGGGAGATCCGCTTCGAAGAAAGCGGATTCTGGTCGAGGTGACTGGAATGGGCCGAGTTGCCGGATTGCCGAAGGCTGGCGACGGTTGGACGTCGGTTGAGGAATGGGTGAGCGATCATTGGGGGGTCACGATAAATCGAGGCGTCCCGTGCTGTCCCCAAAGCTCTCCGCGGCGACACCGGCACCGGCCAGCATTTCGAGGTAGAGATTGCAGATGGGGGTCTTTTCGTCCAATGTCAGATGCCTCCCACCTCGGACTCGACCTCCGCCACCACCGGCCACGAGCAAGGGGAGGTCGTCGTTGTTATGCCGGTTGCCGTCGCTGATCCCGGAACCGTAGGAAATCATCACGTGATCCAGCAGCGTTCCCTCGCCTTCCTCGATGGCCGCCATCCGCTGGAGCATCCGAGCGAAGAGTTCCATGTGTAGCGTGTTAATGCGAGTCAACGCCGCGTGCTTCTTGGCTTCGCCATTGTGGTGTGAGTTGGAGTGGTGCGAACCGGGCGCGTCCACCTCCTTATACGATCGTCCCGACTTCTCGTAAGAGAACATGAAGCTGGCGATGCGGGTCTGGTCGGTTTGAAAGGCGAGTGTCAGGATGTCGAGCATCAAGTTCACATGCTCGTCGTATGACTCGGGAATTCCTCGCCCGTCCGGAATGATCAGCTTGGGTAACCGGGGATCGTCAACACCCGCCAAGGGATCCGACGCCAGGCCCTCGGCGTGGTGTCCATCCCGATTGCGACCAGCTTGCATTACCCGCCGCTCGACACTATGCACTCCCTCGAGATACTCCTGCAACTTGCGGCGGTCCGAGTAGCCGAGTTTCTTCTGGAGGTCTCGAGTCTGTTCTCGAACCAGGTCCAGCACGCTGGCAGCGGGCGAGTCGTCTGGTGTCGGGGTTGAATCGACTTGATTGTTCCAATTAGGGCGTTGGGGCGGCGTGTCGCGGAAGAGCCGATCGTAGAGTTGCTTGGGATTCAGTTCCAGAGAGGAGGGAGTCGTCTTGCCTCGCCACGAGATGTTGGACATGTAGGTCCCGCTGTATCCGTGGTCTCCTCGGCTTCCGGGGTCGATGCCCAGTGCCAGGGAGTCGACAGGCGTGTTGATCCCGACTTCGCGAGCGGCGACCTGATCAACCGACGCTCCAGCAACCTCTGGAATCTCCGAATGCTTGCACTTCGCTCCCACGAGGTATCCTCCACCCGTCGGCTCGTGCGAGCCTCCTCGTCCCTTGCAGTGATCCGCGGCGAGGTTGCTGACCACGACGACATGGTCCTTCACCACGTCCAGGGGTTGCAGGATGGTCGGCAGTTCACCGAGTTCCTCGGAGTCGTTCGGCCGCCAAGCCGGCATGTGGACGCCATTGGGGACGTAGAAGAAAGCGACTCGGGTGGGAATTGTCGCTGCGGAGGCGGCGGAGGCCTGCTTGACGCTCATCGCTTCCAACCAGGGGAGGGCCAGGGACGCACCCGCCCCCTGCAGCAGTGTTCGTCGAGAAATGTTCAGCGATGGCATCTCTGTTCCTCCTACTTGCGTAACGTCAAGTCAGCATTTGATGCTCGGCCAGTCGTGACGCTCTGACGTTACTGACTCCCGGTTCAGGACTGGCTCGCGGTCAGAATCGGCGTTTCGCTTGAATCGGCACCGTCGCTGATTGTACCACAATACTCCATCGGATTGGAATCTTGAGTGCCGCAAGGGCCGAAGGGCGGACTCGGCGTCCATGAATCGGTCCTGGGGGGCGTGGGAAGGCGTTATCGTCCGCGGCCGATAATGTAGACGGCGTGGATAAGTCCGGGGAAATAGCCCAGAATCGTCAGCAGGATATTAATCCAGAAGTGGATTCCCAGTCCAACCTGCAGAAAAACGCCGACGGGCGGAAGCAGGATGGAAAGTATGATTCGCAATATGTCCATGGAGATCCTTTCTCGGTTTTCAACCTGAAGCCAACAGCCGCTCATTATACCGTGAACCAACCGGTAGGCGGTGGTGAAACGGCTTGGAAGAAGCGTCGCCCGATTCGTGCGGTTCCCGCGTTGTGGAGAGAAACGATGGGAATCGGTGGCTCCGTTTTCGCCACCCTGCCAAGCCTCTATACTAACGAAGTCTTTTTACCATGCACCTTGACCAAGCACCTTGACGAAACACCTTGACGAAACACCTTGACGATCGGCTTTCGAACTGCCTGTGGGGAATGCATGATGAAATCTGAATCTGGCGAAATTTGTGATCCAGCATTGGTTCGGGAAGATGTTCTCGAGGACTCGATCGTGCCACCGTTTCACTGGATGAAAAGTTTCGTCAGTTTGTCGCGTCGCGCCGCGACACTTGGGGGGACCCTGTTGATCCTGTCGGCCATCCTGAGCACGTCACTTCTCGCGGCGGAGCCTCCCAGCGGTGAGAACGCATCGCCACGTGCCGCGGGGGCAGTGGCCGTTCCAGATGCCGACACAGATGCCGATTCGCCGTCGGGAGAGCAGCGCGAAGAGGAGTCGTCTCCGCAAGCCGCGGACCATGCCGCGGTCATTGAGGCTCTCTCTGCCGTGATTCGGGATGAAGTCGAACAAAAGCAGATTCCCGCGTTTTCATTCGCATTGGTCGAGGGAGACCGATTGGTCTGGGCCGAGGGTTTCGGATTTCGGGACGCCGAGAAGACCCAACCGGCCACGGCGGATACGATTTACCGAGTTGGTTCGATTTCCAAGCTCTTTACCGCTCTGGCGATCATGCAAATGGCGGAGGCCGGAAAGCTCGACATCGACGCTCCGCTGCAAGACTATCTTCCCGAATTTCACGTTGAAAATTCGCATGACATTCCACTGACACTTCGGCAGATGATGAGCCATCAATCCGGACTGGTCCGTGAATCTCCGATCGGAAGTTATTTCGATCCTACCGAACCGACGTTGGAAGAGACGATTTCCAGTCTCCAGACGACGTCGCTGGTGTATGCTCCCATGACCAGGACCAAGTACTCCAATGCCGCCATCGCGGTTGTGGGAGGAGCTTTGGAAAAAGTTGCCGGACAATCGCATCCTGACTTCGTTCAGAGTCGTTTACTTGACCCGCTGGACATGACCCACAGCAGCTTCGTGCTCACCCCGGATGTCCGCGCCCGGTTGGCGACCGGCTGGATGTGGACATATGACGGCCAACGCTTCGAAGCCCCCCAGTTCCTGCTGGGAACCGGACCGGCTGGAAACATGTATTCCAGTGTTCGCGACTTGGCGAAGTTCGTCAGCTGTCTCTTGGACGATTGCCGCGCTGATGGGGCGCCGCTTCTGCAGCCTGAAACCTACCGGCAGATGATCACGCCGTCGGAAACTTCCGACGGCGCGCCTCAATCGTTCGGACTTGGATTCCACATTCGGGATCTTGATGGAATGACACTAATCGGGCATGGTGGGGCCGTTTATGGGTTTTCAACTCAATTGGAAGTCCTTCCCGAGCGTAAGTTGGGGGTCGTCGCCGCCTCGGCACTCGACGGCAGCAACGGCATCGCCGGGCGACTGGCGGAATATGCCCTCCGCCTGATGATGGCATCCCAAGACAACCAACCTCTCCCGCAGTGGAGGCGGACCGAAGCCATTGATCCGGATCGAGCCAAACAGTTGGTCGGGGAATATCAAGAGGAGGGAGGAGAGCGAACGGCGGAGATCTCGGAGTTCGATGGGGCCCTCTATCTTCGTCAGGGAACATTCCGGCATGAACTGCGAGCCACGGTCGACGACGGCACCATCGTTACGGACGATGTGATTGGGCATGGGACGAAGGTTCAGCGAGAGGGGAGCGACCGAGTTCAAATCGGCAGCACGGCATGGCGTCGCCTGCCGGACGAACCTCCACCGGAACCGCCGAGTCATTGGAAAGGATTGATTGGGGAGTATGGCTGGGATCACAACACGCTGTTCATTCTCGAAGACCGAGGAAAGCTGGTCGCTCTGATCGAATGGTTCTACTATTATCCCCTTCGAGAAATCGACGAGGACTTGTATAAGTTCCCTGACTACGGGCTCTATCACGGAGAAGGGCTCCAGTTCCGGCGAAATGAGTCAGGCGAGGCGACCGAGGTAGTTGCCGCCGAAGTCAAGTTCGAACGCCGCGAAGTTGGGACGAGGGATGGCGAGACATTTCGCATCACGCCGATCCGGCCGATAGAGGAATTGCGCGAGGGGGCGAGATCGGCCACGCCTCCTCGGGAATCAGGGAGTTTTCTACCGTCCGATTTAGTTGAACCATCCGAGCTGGAACCCGGGATTCGGCTCGATATCCGTTACGCCTCGACCAATAACTTCACCGGAGAGGTCTTCTACGATCAACCTCGGGCATTCCTCCAACGACCCGCTGCCGAAGCCGTCGTCCGCGTGCATCGAAGTCTTGCGGAGCATGGAGTCGGCCTGCTGATTCACGATGCCTACCGTCCCTGGTATGTGACCAAGATGTTCTGGGACGCGACACCGGACGAGCTGAAGCGATTCGTGGCCAACCCCGCACTCGGGTCGCGCCACAATCGAGGTTGTGCCGTCGATCTGACTCTCTACGACTTGGAGAGCGGCGAGCCGATCCAAATGGTGGCGGGATACGATGAGTTTTCCAGTCGCTCCTATCCCACCTATCCCGGAGGAACCTCGCGAGGACGTTGGTTTCGGGAATTGCTGCGGCGGGCCATGGAGCAGGAGTCATTTCGAGTTTACGAATATGAGTGGTGGCACTTCGACTACCAAGACTGGCAGCGTTATCGCATCGGCAATGAGACATTCGAAGAGCTGGTGGGTGAAGCATCCAGGTGACATGAAGTTGTCGCGTAACATAATGTGTAACATGTAGCTTTGCATAACCGCACAGCTCATTTTTTACGGCACATCTTAATTCTCATACTACCGGGTACTCATGTATTTCAGCACGACAGACAGTAGTATTGGTCTGGACAAGATTCAGGAAGATCTCAGGTATCTGCACGAGTGTTTCCTCGAAGTGCTGCAAGAGTTGAACGAGGAGGATGTCATACGCCAATTACAGGGAGATCATGAGTCGGATGTCGATCCGAAGAAGTTGAGCAAGGCGTTTTCGCTCTACTTCCAGTGGATCAACATCGTGGAGGAGAATGCCGCAGTCCAGCTTCGCCGAAAATTGGAGAATGAATACTCGTTGGCTCGGCTCTCGGGACTCTGGGCCCGAACCTTGCAAGATCTCAAGACGGGGGGCTTCGATCAGCGGGAAATCGCGGACATCTTGCCGAAAACCCGAATCGAGCCGGTGCTGACGGCCCATCCCACGGAATCGAAGCGGTCCACGGTCATCGACCAATTGCGGACCATCTATGTCCTGATGGTCCGGCGAGAAAATCAGATCTGGACCGAGAACGAAAAGCGGCTGATTCGCGAGGAAATCAAGTCCGCCATGGAGCGATTGTGGTACACCGGGCAGGTCTTTCTGCAAAAGCCGACGCTACAGGACGAGTTGCGTAATGTTCTGCACTATTTCCAAAGAGTCTTTCCGCAAGTCCTGCCACAATTGGACCAACGGTTGCGCGATGCCTGGACCAGTGCCGGTTTCGACGTCGACCTCCTGAAGGATCGTCGTTCGCTACCCCGGGTCACCTTCGGGAATTGGGTCGGCGGTGACCGGGATGGTCACCCGCTGGTGACCGACGAAGTGACGAAGGGGACATTGCAGGAACTACGCAAGCATGCTCTTCAGCTACTTCGCGCGGAACTCTCGGAACTCGCTCGGAAACTGAGCCTCTCGTCCTATCAGGTGGAGGCGCCCGAAGGACTACGGCGACGGATGGACGAGATGGTGCAGGGGATCGGTGAGGAATCACGGCATGCATTGAATCGAAATCCGGGTGAACCATGGCGGCAATTTCTGAACCTGGCCAAGCTGATGCTTCCCGCCGAAGGGGATGGAAGTCCGATTTCCCATCCCAAGGAGAATCGGCATTATCTCACGGAAATGGAGTTGCTCGCGGACTTGGACCTATTGGCCGATGGCTTGCGACAGGTCGGCGCGGAGCGTCTGGCAATTGCCGATGTCCTCCCCGTCGCACGGAAAGTCGAAGCGTTCGGGTTCCATCTCGCTTCGCTGGATATTCGCCAGAACAGCAAGTTTCACGACGCGGCCATTGCACAATTGCTCCGAGTTGCGGGAATCGAAGATGGTGAGCAGTTTGCTGATTGGCCCGAGGAGCGGCGATTGGAATTGCTGAACTCGGAGTTGCAGACGCCCCGACCGTTCATTCGCCATCCACAGTCGATCGGCAAGGAGGCCGACGCGACGCTCGCTTGCTTCGAGGTACTGCGAGATCATCTCGACCGCTTCGGCCATCGTGGGATCGGTTCCCTGATCGTGAGCATGACGCGTAGCCTTTCCGACTTGCTGGTCGTGTACGTTCTGGCTCGAGAAGCGGGGTTGATGGAAATCACGGACGAGGGAATGGCCTGTAATTTGCCTGTCGTGCCTCTACTGGAGACGATCGACGATCTGGAAAATGGGCCGGAGATTCTGCAGACGTTCTTGAGTCACCCGGTGACTCGGCGTAGCCTTGAACTGCGACGCCGGCGTGGGCTTGGAGATCTCTCGCAGCAGGTGATGATCGGCTACAGCGACAGCAACAAGGACGGAGGTATCCTCGCCAGCCTATGGAGTCTCAATATCGCTCAACGGCGTCTCACCGAGGTGGGGCGGCAGCAGCAGGTCCGCATCCGTTTCTTTCATGGAAGAGGCGGGACGATCAGTCGCGGGGCCGGGCCGACTCATCGCTTCATCGCCGGACTTCCCGCCACGACCATTCAGGGTGATATGCGATTGACGGAACAGGGGGAGATCATTGCCCAAAAGTACGCGAATCCCTATACCGCACTCTACAATCTCGAACTGTTGCAGGCCGGGACCGCCGGACTTTCCTTGGGGATTTCCGACAAGACCGAGATTCAAAATGGAGTGGGAACCAGTAGTGCCGCCCTTCAGGAGATGCTGGAGCCGATCATCGACCAGCTCTATCACTTCAGCCTCTCGGCCTATCAGGAACTGGTTTATTCGGATGACTTCGTCCGCTTTTTTGCCGAAGCGACGCCGATCGACATCATCGAACAAAGTAGCATCGGTTCACGCCCCGCCCGGCGGACAGGAAAGCGATCGTTCGATGACCTGCGAGCGATTCCATGGGTCTTCAGCTGGAGCCAGTCTCGCTTCTTTTTGACTGGATGGTATGGTGTCGGCACGGCCTTGGAGAAACTTCGGCAAGTCAGTCCCAATGACTACCTGAAATTGAAGGATCACTCCATCGAGTTCATGCCGTTTCGGTACGTCATTACGAACGCTTCCACCGCGGTCGGAATCGCCGATACGGAAATCATGGAGGCCTACACGACCCTCGTGTCCGATAAAGCGATTGCGGAAACCTACTTGACGAAGATTGTCGAGGAGTTCCATCGAACTCGCAAGGAACTGGAGAATTTGTATGAGCAATCTCTGACGGAACGTCGTCCTCGAATGCACGCCATGATCGGTTTCCGGTCGGAGCGACTCGCTCCGCTCCACCAACTACAGATTTCCCAATTGCGGACCTGGAGGGAGCGAAAGCAAGCGGGAGACGAGGAAGGGGCAGGGGAGATGCTGCAGGACATGTTGTTGGTCGTCAATGCGATTGCCAGCGGATTGGGGACAACCGGGTAGTTCAAGAACGGGGCGTTGGTCCAGACGTGGGGTGGGCGAGGAAGGGAAACGCCTATCGATGGCGCAAGTTGTTCGGGTCAGGGAAGCTTTTGGCGAAATTTCGCTTCCAAGCGGATAATTCGACTCATGCGGCTGTGCCTCGCCTGACGATTACGAGAAGGTGGAAAAGCGCGCCGGGGCTGCTCCGTGACTCGATGTATCCGTACTCAAGGCTCTCGCTCATGAGTCGCCAACCTGTTCAAACTCGCGTGATCGGCTGTATTGAACTGCTCGACGCCCACGCTCCGACCGAGATCTGGGAACTGCTGGTGGTCCGTTCCACGGAATTGGAGCAGGAGCAGCGAAGTGGGGAGGATGCACGGCGCGACGAAGCGTGCTCCAGAGATTACCATTCCGACTGGAACGTCGATCGGCCGTGGGGGACAGGATGCCGAGCAAGCGGCGAGCGTTGTGCGCGGGTGGCGGCGGATATGGTACAACTGCGTGGTGAGCTGGAGGATGAGTTTCAGCGGCTCCGCTCGGGAAGCTCCGGTGGGGCTTCCCCCTTGTTCCCGAAATAGTCCCTCAACGATTTCGTCGTCTCCTCCCCAAATTCTCGGACCGGTTTTCGATTCGGGGCTAGGGAGAGGAGGGGGCATCGCCAACCCGCCCAGGGACCGTTGCCACGTGGCACCCCCAAAATGATGCATGGTCAGGGCTCGAGTCATCAAGAACCAGTTTCCGAGGCAAGGGGCTGGCGAGGGATTACGCTCCTCGGATTCGGGATACTGGCCCTTCTTCCCTTGGTCATGCATTTTACTCGGCCACTGCTTCAAGGGGAGCGTTTCGCTTTTCGAGATGTAGGGCACTACTACGATCCGCTCTATTACAACACATCGGAACGTTGGCGAGCGGGTGAGATTCCCTTGTGGAATCCGGCCGAGAACCTCGGACAGCCGCTGGCCGCCGATAGCACGGCGGCCGTGTTCTATCCGGGGCAAGCGATCTTGATGTTGCCTTTGCCGTTTGAACGAGCCTTCAGCTTGTTCATTGTGGCCCATTTGGTGCTCGCCGCGGGTCTGATGCTGTGGGGAGCCCGGCAGCTTGGCTTCAGCCCGCCGGCCGCCGCGCTGGCGGCTTTGACTTATGCTTCGGGAGGTTACGTACTCTTCCAGTATTGCAATCTGGCCTACTTGATCGGAGCTGCCTGGTTGCCGCTCGGTTTCTTGGCGGGGCACCAAGTCATTCAGCAGGGAAGTCCCAAGTGGGCCCTCTTGTTGGCGGTGAGTTTGGCGATGATGGTATTGGGCGGGGACGCTCAGACCGCGTATCACGTGGCCTTGGTGACAGCCGGCTTTTCGATCTATTGGTGGTGGAACACTCGGAAGGCTCGGAAGACTCGCGACAACAGAGAAAACAAAAAAAACAAAAAAAACTCAGCAACCCGGAATACGTGCGATTCCCAGCCCGGCTGGCGGCCGTGGGGATGTTGGGGCGCGGGGTTGGTGCTGGCCGCGATGCTGGCGGCCGTGCAGATCGGGCCCTCGATCGAATGGGCTCGACAGGCAACTCGAACCCAGCATGCTCAGCCTCTCAGTCTCTGGCACCTGTTGTCCGCGCGGGGGGATGATCAAGCGAAGGAAGACCCACCGCGGCGCCGGGCCGGACTGCTTTCGCCTCCCGTGGCCGGTTCGCATGCGGCCGACATTTACGACTTCAGTGTCGGCCCATGGCGGATGGTGGAATTTCTTTGGCCCAGTATTTCCGGCCGGCATTTTCCCACCTACCACCGCTGGACGCGCCCCGTCTTTCAGGAGACTCGTATCTGGACTCCGTCGTTGTATCTGGGGTTGCTGCCGCTCGTGATGGCGGTGGTTGCCATGCACCGCCGCTGGACGTTCCCACTGGGACGTTGGTGGGGCGGACTGACTCTGTTCAGCCTGTTGGCTAGTTTCGGCAAGTATGGACTGGTGTGGGGCTTGGAATCAGTCTCCTCCTGGACTCCCTGGCCGCAACAATGGCCGGAAGTCGGAGGGCATGTCGGTGGTCTGTACTGGCTGCTGGTGGTGCTGCTGCCCGGCTACAGTTCATTCCGATATCCAGCCAAGTGGTTGGCGATTGCCGCGGTCGCGATCAGTTATCTGGCGGCGGCCGGTTTGGACCGGTTGCTCCGCGAGCCTTCGGATGTTCGGTTCTCGATTCCACGGCGCGGACTCGTGATCACGTTCTTGATAAGTCTGGCGGGGTTCATCC
>JBJHCD010000058.1:0-13142 GCA_050485845.1 Pirellulaceae bacterium
ACCAGGGAGCGGTCGCATTCAGCCGTGCCCACAGTTCCTCGGGCGTGGGAAAGGCATCGATTTGACGTTCCAGCCCAGTGATGAAGTCGAACTCGAGGATGCTGTGGCCGTTGGTGGCATAGGCAAACTTCAGGCCGAGGATCTCAGCATATTCCTTCGCCTGCTGCAATCCTTCGCCGAGCGTGGCATAGGTTGGTTTGGCCTCAACGACCGCAAGGGCCAAATCGGGGCGATATCGGAGAATATAGTCCGCTCGTTTGCCCGGCCGGCGACGCCCCCGTTGCCCAGCGACGATGATTCGCCCATCCGTGAAGGTAACCTGTTCGTTGATGCGGTATGGATCGTTGTCCCACCCGGCGGCCTGCAGCCGAGGTACGACATATCGTCTGCAGGTATCAGCTTCATTCGGCACGTGCGGTTCCCGCGCGAAGGGACTGTCATTTCAGATCCACCGTGATCGTTAACTAAACAGAGAACAGAACCATCGTATTGGCTGGAAGTGCCGGAAACAACCGTCACTACAGGAAACCTGGCCGAAAATGAGCCTGTCGAGCATTCTCGACCAACAGGGATTTTCTGTGGGGTGGGGGCTTGCATTTTCTCGCTGAGTGTTTACTGTTTACTGCACACGCACGCATTCGCTTGGCGTCCACAAGTCTCGGTAGTTCATAGAGAGTTGAACGTTGGCACACATATTCCTCCAGTTTTTTTCCTTAAGCGATCGATACGAGCGGAAAGCACGGCTGCTTCCGGGCCTTCTACTTGCCGCTGTGCCGACACTAACCGCAGGGGCAATATTGCATGAGTTAACGGCCTGGTACACGGCCGCCAGTTCCACTGTTGGCTTTGCACTACTCGCCGCGATCGTTCTCGGACAGCTCGCCCGAGCTCGCGGCCGTCGCGCCGAGGACCTTCTCTGGAAGTCCTGGGGAGGGCCTCCCACAACACGCTGGTTGCGCCCCTGGGACGGAACATGCTCGGATCAGCAAAAGGCCAAGTGGCGGGGAGCCATCAAGCGAATAACAGGCCTCTCCCTGCCGGCCTCGTTGCCTCAAGGTGGAATTCAGGACGATGTGGACCGGCAGATTGGCGATGCAACCCGGCAGTTGCGATATGCGATTCGTGGCCGGCCCGAAGCGTCAATCCTCGCGACACACAACGAGGACTATGGTTTTGCCAGGAACCTGTATGGCGTCCGCTGGTTTTGGGTCGCTCTTGCCCTGGTAAGTCTTGCCGCCTGTGGCGTGGCTGTCGCTTTCGGCCTGCGGCCGTACCTGGGCCTTGCCGTGGCCGCTGCCTTTACCGTCGGCTCGATCCTCATCGCGCGCGAGCTGCCGGATTATGTCCGACGATGCGCGGATCGATACGCCGAATCCTTATTCGCTATAGCGATCCTGGTGAGCCGGACAATGGACGAGACGGCAAACCTGCCAAAGGATGCGATTGCCCACAAATGTTCGTGACACGTTCTTCTACTTCAAGGAGGCTTCCATGCCGCGACTGACGTTCTACCCGCTCGGTAATGCCGACACCTGCCTGATCGACCTGGCCAATGGCAAGAAGGTGCTGTTCGACTTCGCCGACATGCGCTGCGGCGATGACGAAGGCGACAAGCGAATCGACCTGTCGGCGACGCTCCGCAAGGACCTTAGGGATTCCGGGCGAAGCGGCTACGACGTTTTCGCAGTGACGCACCTCGACAAAGACCATACCTGCAAGGCGGATGAGTTCTTCCATCTGGATACTTCGAAGAAATACCAGGTGGGCGACCGCGCCAGGATTGGCACGCTTTGGGTGCCGGCGGGCGTCATCACGGAAAGCCGTAACGACCTCGAGCCAGGAGCCAAGGCACTCCAGGCCGAAGCCCGTCACCGGCTGATCGAGAATTACGGTATCCGTGTCTTCTCCCGGCCCCAGGCGTTGAAGGATTGGCTCGAGGACCACGGCATCAAGCTAAAGGACCGACAGCATCTCATCACGGACGCGGGCAACGTCGCCCCGGAACTGAGTTTGGCCAGCGATGGCGTCGAGTTCTTTATTCACTCGCCATTCGGCTGGCGTCAGGATGAGAACACGGTCATTGACCGCAACGGTAACTCGTTGGTTGTCCAGGCAACGTTCGTGGTCGATCGGGTTGCAACTTGTGCAATTCTTGGCTCGGACGTTGATCACGAGGCCCTGTCGCTGATCGTGCAGGCCACGCGCCGTCACGAGCGGGAGTTCCGCCTGATCTGGGACATTTTCAAGCTGCCGCACCACTGTAGCTATACGGCCCTTGGACCGGATCGCGGTAAGGACGAGACCGCGCCAGTCGAAGACGTGGCCTGGCTGTTCGAGGAGCAGATGCAGCATGGCGGCATTATCGTCTCCCCTAGCTGGCCGATTCCGACAAAGGGCAGCGATGACGACAAGGGCAACCAGCCCCCGCACCGCCAAGCGGCAAATTACTACCGGCGGATCATCAGAGACAGGGATGGAGAGTTCATCGTCACGATGGAACATCTGCGCGAATCGGCTCCCAAGCCCTTGGTCATCGACGTGGATCGGTTCAAGGCGTGGGTGAAGCGAGAACAGTCGGTCGGCGCGGTGGCGCTGACGGCGGTTTCCTCGCCGCGAGCGGGATAATCCGATGGAACAAACCTTTCTCGATCCGGGCGGCGTCCCGGTTGATGCCCAGTCACTCACAATCCCACGCGCACGCGATCTGGCAGATGTTCTTGCCAGCGGCGTTCTGGATTTCGTTCACATTGTCGAGTTCCGTAGACGTGAAGCCGAGGCGGCGGGTAAGGAAACCGAGATCATCATCGTCGATCTTGAGATCCAGCGTCCGCAACGGACTGTCAATGGCATCCAGCGGGTGGAACGGGTCGCGGTTGTTCTGGAACCGGGTGACGTGACTTACCCGGAGGTTCTCTCCCTGCGGGGCGACTTTCCGCTAGTTCCGCATCTCAATCTACGAAAGGATGAATTCCCACGTAGCCTTTGCCTATATGACCAAAGCTGGGACGAGGTGCGTACCAGATGGACCGCCACGGGGTTCATCGAACGTATTCGTGGGTGGCTGGCCGATACGGCGACGGGGACGCTGCACCGCGATGACCAGCCGCTCGAACCACTTCTAATCGGAACGCCGTACCGGTTGGTGATTCCGGCCGAGCTGGTGAAGGTGGGTGGTGAGCCAGCTGAGAAACTCGACATCGATTTCGTTCCGACTGGTGAGTATCGAGGGACGTTGATCGCCCACAAGTCTCGGTCGTCCCGTCATAAGAGCGAACTGCCGAAGTTCATCGCCTCGATGTTCGTTGCCGATTCGCGGCGTCACGGCATCATCCGGTTCGCACCCCGCAATCTGGAAGATCTTGCTGACTTCGTGGAGGGTGATGGTTTCGACCTGCTAACCGAACTCCGAAAGCGAGTGAAGCATTGGAAGGATGACGGTTGCCTCGATGCCGCCCTCATCATCGTGATCGCCTTTCCGCTTCAACGGCAGGATGGAGCCGAAACGGAAATCAGCGATATTTGGGCCTTTGTGACCGCTCAGTCGGTGTTTGAAGTCGGAAAACGCCTCGGCGTGTGGGACTGGGTGGATGCCCAGAATAAGAAATCAGTTGGCCTGCTGCTGCGGCCGGACGAATCGCGACGCGGCCAGGATGTTGGCCTGGACGTGGTGCGTCCTCATTTCGCCTTCTCCCGCACGGTTGCCGCCAGCGCCAACGGAAGTGTATCCGTGCCCAGCAAGTCCGTGGCCGTGGGCGTCGGCGCATTGGGATCGCAAGTGATCATGAATCTGGTGCGTGGCGGCTTCGGTATATGGACCTTGATTGATGAAGACATTTTGTTGCCTCACAATTTGGCTCGCCATTCGTTGCCGCCCTGTTGCGTGGGTTCACCGAAAGCCCTCGCCGTTGGTGCGATGATCGATGACTGCTTCGAGGAAGATCCACCAACGCGGACAATTGACGCCAATATTCTCCGGCCCGGCGACCAAATAGAAGCCCTCCATGCTGCTCTGGCGGACTCCGAGTTCATCTTCGACTTCGCTGCTTCGGTTCCCGTCGCCCGGCACCTAGCCCGACAGGTTGAATCGGCAGCGCGCCGAATGTCCCTCTTCCTCAACCCCCGTGGGACGGACCTCATTTGCTTGTGCGAAGATCACAAGCGAGCAATCCCGCTAGATTGTCTGGAAATGCAGTATTACCGGGCCGTCATTCACGACGAGCGGCTTTCCGGGCATCTCGAAGAGAATGCGGCCAGGACCCGCTATGCGCGTTCATGCCGGGACGTGTCGTTCGCGTTGCCGACACACCTCGTAGCCATCCATGCGGGAATTGGCGCCCAGGCCGTTCGGTCGGTGGTCTCTGAGGAGAAGGCAACGATCAAGGTATGGCGGAGTGATCCGGATACTTGCGCTATTGCACCAGTGGATATGCCGGTTTTCCGCGTACACCGTGCGGCGATTGGCAAGTGGACTCTCATTCTCGATGATTGGCTGTTCCAAAAATTGGCCGACGTTCGCTCGTCCAAACTACCCAATGAAACCGGGGGCGTGCTGATCGGCGCCTACGATCTGCCCAGCAAGACGGTCTATGTCGTGGATACCATCCCCTCACCACCGGACAGCGAAGAATGGCCAATGCTCTACATTCGGGGATCGGAAGGGCTGCGGGACAAGATGGCCGACATTACGGAGATGACAGCGGGGCAGTTGCAGTATGTCGGCGAATGGCACTCTCACCCGGATCGGTGCTCTTGTCTGCCGAGCAACGACGATTACAAGGTGTTTTCCTGGATGACCGACGGGATGTCCGCCGTCGGCCTTCCGGCTCTGATGGGAATCATTGGCGAACTCGGCTCGTCGCTCTGGTTCGTGGAAGAGATGGATCGGAACAACGGCTGGGAGCCATTCTGGAAGCCATGACGTTGGCATGCGTTGTCTTGTGTTCGATATGTGGAAATCATTGCTGACACGGCAAAGCTTTCTTGCTCCTCTAATTATCAATTCTTCGTGGCAATTCATTGAGTTGCTTGACTCTCGCGTGGTCTCGCAGACTCGAACGGGCGGATGACTCTTCGCCTCAGTGGCAGGATCTCCGTTGGCAAGGGGCTTTTCCCGGCGAGTTGACGGAGGCGATTGACCTCCCGGAGCATCAACAGGAGCTGCCGCCGGACTGGGGCGTAGGGGGCGATCGGGAGCTGGTAGAAGGCGAGGGCGAGCTTGTCGGGACCTTCCCGAAGGGCCCGCTCGGCGAACCAAGCTCGAAGTTCCAGATACTGCCGTCGGTCAATGGCGACGTGGGCGTGCCATTTGTCGTCCCGCTGGCCGTCCCGGGTGCGGCCGCCCGGCTTGTAGCTGATCGAGTAGCCGGCATAGCGCAAGGGAACTCGGCGGATGTCACGGATCAGGTTGGCCTCCTCCTCGAAGAATCGATGCTCTCCCCGGGTCGCCAAGATCACAAAGGTCGATTCGTGACGAATGTACTGCAGATTCGCCTGCCCCGCCTTCTTCCGCCGGGCTCGCGTCGATTCCGAAACGTCGATGCGGTATTTTTCAATCAACTTCCGGTCGATCGCCTCGCGCGGTTTTCCCGGGGGAACTCGGCCAACGACGTAATAGTGGTAGCCATGGCGGAGGTAACAGCAGGCGATCTGCTGCACAAATCCTTCGATGGAGGTCGCAACCGCTCGGTACCGCATCAGCCCTCTGGCCCGGCCGCCACACTGCTTGGCCGGGGCGAAAATGAAGGAGCCCGTTTGATGGCACGGGCCCCCATAAGCCGTTTCCTTCAGAACAACAGGCGGGCGACTAGGCCGAGGCGAGCATGGCTCGGGGAACGTCCATCGCTCCCCGAATGAAAGCCGGTGCCCGCGCGAGGGAGTCTGCCGTCGTGGCACCATATTCAAGTATTGTGCCACTCCAATTCATACTGCCCTTCACCCACAAAACCTTCCAGCGGTCCCCGCCGAGTGCGTACGCACCCCGGGGTACCGCTGTCGGTTCGCCGCCACAGAAGGCCCGTGCTCCCGCACAGGCCTTGTGTGACCGCTCGCGCCCTTCCAAGGACCGACGACTTCCGAGATGAAATCGCCGGCACGGTCCATCGACAGGTACATATTGCCCGTCAGCCCTTTCGTCGTGGCATTGGTCGCCGGCACCACCCGTACGACACCAACGAGTCCCCACTGCCTTGCAGGGAACATCGCTCGACCAACCAATCCAGGCTCCCGCCTGGCCGCGAGTCGACTTCTACTGAGGCCACACTCCCACTCTACGGCTTTTGGCGGAACGACCGCCGGCAACGGAAAGACACCGCTCGGCTGCGAACTATTCGCTTCCGAGTCCCGCTTCCCAGTTGCCAACGTCCCGCTACTTTCACCTGGCTGACCACGCCAGGCACCGGGAACCAATCCGGCAGCCGCAGAGCTTCCTGCGTTAGCCACCCTCTTCACCTCGCAGCTCACGTCGCTATCCCGTGTGACCGGGAGGGGCGGCGGTCGTATGTCCAGCTCGCCAGAGCCGGCATAGTTTCGATCGCTCCAGCCACTTGGCTGGGTGACCATTTCAGGGGACCGAACATGGAAGCATCCCCTTACCCATCGACCGACGCCGTTCGCGGTTCGGCACCGTCTTCCGCGAGATTCACCAGCAAGCCCTCGCGGGCCTTTCATGGTTGAGCTATTCACGGCCGCTGGATTTGCCAGCGGTCCCCGGGGTAAGTCACCCCCGGTTCGGCCTGTCGCCAGGCTCGAAGCTCCCCACGCCGGACAGGTTGAACGAAGTCCGGGACTTCGAACCCCCTGTGCAGGATTACGCGTCTTCGTCGTCAAGCTCGACATCGAAACCACCTCACCTGCTTTGAAAAGTGGCAGCCTTGAGAACGTCTCAAGGAATTTCCGCATCGCCCCCGCTCGTGATTCGGCGCCCATGGCCCCGAATCCTCAAAGGGATAATCTCTCCATCGGATAGAATTGCCGGATTACTCGGCTTGTCGGTGTCTGGAATACGAAACCAGCCACCGGGAAAACCGGATTACTCGACAAAGCCTCCGTCGAACCGGACAAGCACCTCTCGATGCATCCGGCTCTACGGGCCGATCGCGTGGCGGGTGGTTAATCCTGCCCCCTTAGCCTGGATGGTGAGTCCAGGTTTACCGGGTGCGATCGCCTGCCGAAGTCCATCTTGCCTGTCACCACTGGCCGACCGAAATGGCGGTCGGTTCGCAGCAACGCGTTTGACGAAAACAACAGCCGTGGCCAGGCATCCGATTCCCGGCCACTTCCGGTTCCATACCGTACCGGTGGACCATTGCAAATCGGTGTCAATTGCATGGCAATTTGATATCCCGACCCAATCCGTGGTAGTTGCGGCGGATGAGCGCCGTGATGCCCGATGAACGGTTAGTCTTCGTCGACCTGGAGACCGGAGGTGGCGAGCCGTGGAGGCCAATTATCCAGTTGGCCGCGATCGCCGTGACCAGTGAGCTGCGGGAACTGGAATGCCTTGAGGCGAAACTGCGTTTCGACCCACGGTTTGCCGATCCCCACACGCTGCATCGTGGCCGCTACTGCGAAACCACCTGGCGGAAGGAGGCTCGGCCCGCGCAAGTAGTGCTCGACGTTTTCAGCGAGTTCCTCCGGCGGCATGCGACAATCGACCAAGCGACCGGCTCGGGACGCTTTACTCAAGTCGCTCAGTTGGTGGCCCACAATGCGCCGTTCGACGCGGCGTTCCTGGAAGCCTGGTTCAACCGCTTTGGCCGGTTTCTCCCCGCGTCACCACGGGTACTATGCACGATGCAGCGGGCGATCTGGCTATTTCACGAAGACAAGTCGCTGACGCCGCCGGTCGATTTCAAGCTGCAGACGCTGTGCGAGTATTTTGGTGTACGACTCCCCCCCGAGTCGGTCCATGACGCGCTGGTGGATGTCCGGGCGACGGTCGAACTGTATCGAGCGATGATGGGGCGAACGGTACCGGAGCGGCCGATGGCGGACAAACGTACGCCTGGCGGCCGAGGCTGTGGATAACTGCCCGGTAGCGGCAGGTGACCACGTGTCGCTGGCGTGACACGATTTAGCTCGGATCACGTGTCGCTTGCGTGACGCTTTCCAGCTCGACGCGTGTCGCTGGCGTGACACATTCGCCCTCCACGGATACCGACGGGGCCGTTCAATGGCTTGGGAATACAGAGGTTTTCTGGAAACTCAATGGGGTTGTCGGCGTCGCCCCAAATCTATTGGTACAAGAGTACCTGTAAAAACAAACGAGACATCTGCTGAGACAGGTAATCGACAAGGACGGCCACGGTTGTCGGATCGCCAGGTCGGAGAAACAGTTCGGTTGCCCGGCATGCAGGCCGCCACCCACAACAACCGCTCATTCGGACGGGGGTCAGTCGCCGCTGGATTGCCGCCCGGCGAGAATTTCAGCGATCGGCACCAAGGGAGCGGAGGCGTCGCCCGCGTCATTATCGGCATGACCTTCAGTGCCGTCGCCGAACAGTTCGGTACGGATCCGGGCAATGAGATGCCGCGATCCATCGGTCATTTCGGCTCGCTGAGTTTCAGTCTTGCGGAGTTCCTGCCACCAGTCGGGCGGGGTCCGCTGTCCAATGGTGGCCTTGGAGACAGAGTCGACCAGAAAGGCCATCGGGCTACGTTTGAAGTATGTTGGCCCGAACCGCTCGATGGCTGCTTGAGTAATGTCGATCCATTCCGAGAGCAGGCGACTCGGGTACTTGCCGATCAATCGGTTGGCCGCGGCGGAATCGAATCCGAGGGAGAGCAGCGTTTCCAGCATTGGGGACTCGGCCGGCGCCGTGCGAACGACCCGCTGCGACGAAGTGCTGAAGTACGGGCCACGAGCGAGGCGGACGAAGTAGCGACCGGGCGAAGTGCGAAACACCTCGGAGTCGACCAGCACCTGCAGTTCGGTCAACACCTGAAGGCAGCGTCGGACCTTGGCCGTCATTTGACGCGTGGTCAGCGTCGGGCTGAACCCCAGCAGGTTGATCCCGACTTCCTCCAGCGGAATCGCCCGGATTTGCGGGCACCTGGAGAGCACCTTCGAGGCGAACAGGAACAGTCGGCGGCTGGCAGTGTCAAGTTGACGATAGAGGGCCAGGTCGAACCTCAGGTGTCCGGCCGTGGCGCTGGCTAACCGGAAGAAGAGCGGATCCCAAACGATTAGCCAGGCACGCCCCGAACTATCGTCCTCGGGGAGGCTATAGCTGAAGAACCCCAAACTGACCCGCCTGTGCTCGGCTCGAACCGGGTCATAGAAGCCATCGCTAATGTAGGTCACGGTTGACAGGCGACGGAGGGCTTCGGCGAATTGCCGGTATTGCCGGCCGCCGCGACGGCTTGCTTGGTTGATCACGCCCAGTTGCCGCAGGCACCAATGCGGAGTGGCGAACAGTTCGGGTTGCGGATCGGGCTGAGCCAAGGTCAAGGCGAGTAACCCCCAAAGATACAGCTCATCGGTCGCCGACAGGCCCAGTGGGCAGAAGACACGAACTCTCGAGGAAGTCCGCATACCGCCGGCCGTTGTGAAGTAATAGCGGGTATCGAAGACGAGGTTCTTGACCAGGGAAGATCGCGTATCGAGTGGACATAGGGCATGCTCGACCAGCGATAGTTGGCCGACGCCGCTGGGCTTGCGGGCTGCCGAGGGTCTCTCCTTCATGCCGTCCTTAGGCTGTTCGTTTCACCGCTCTAACGGCCCTAGCATGCCCGGCCGAATTGCGAAACTTGTAAAGTGTCGATTTTCGTTGCGACCTTACCGCTAATGTGTCAGCGTATCGAAAGTGATTTCGGCGACTTGGGCGGGATTGCCATTGGCAACCGACCCGTCGCAATGCACCGACGAGGAACAATGCGGCATCAAACGCTCTGCTTAATCAACCAAAAGGGAGGCTGCGGCAAGAGTGCGACCTGCTTTCACCTGGCCGGCGCCCTGGCCGCCGCAGGGCGGTCGGTGCTGCTGATCGACATGGATCCGCAAGGGTCGCTGAGTCGCGGATTCCTGGGCTCGGATGTTGTCGAATCCCTACATGCGGACGCGACGACAGCTGCACTTTTCGACGAAAGCTGCTATTTCGTCAACCAGCAGGATCTGATTCAACCAACCGAGTTTGCTCGGATCGCCATCGTGCCGGCCAATCAATGCTTGGCACCCTACAACGCCCCAGAACCGGAACGGGCGGGAATGCTGCAGTTCGTGCTGCGTGACTTCGTCGAGCGCCAAGAACGATACGACGTCGTGGTGATCGACTGCCCACCGAACTTGTACCAGTGCAGCTGGAACGCGATGGTGGCGGCGGACCAGGTGTTGATTCCCGTGCCGCCGGAGGACTTTGCCACGCAGGGGCTACGGGCAGTGCATCAGGCGATCGATAACGCTCGTCGGCTGAATCCGCAATTGCGAATGCTGGGGCATCTGATCACGCGATACGACCGGCGGCTACTCGTCCATCGCTCGTACCAGGACGGCCTACGCCAGATGTATGGCGCGATGGTCCTGGAGACGACCGTGCCGGAGGCATCCGCTTTCAAGGTATCGCTGGCCTGCCGCCAGCCGGTGGAGTTCTACAGTTGGCGGTCGGTCGCCGCGTCCGCCATGCGAGCGTTGGTGGTGGAAATCGACCAGCGGGAGTTGGCAATGATGCCACGGCAACAAGCGGTCTAGGAGGTTCATGGCCAATACGCGGCATGTCTTACAGCAGATTCAGGGAAGACTGAACGAATCGATCGGCGGCCGAGGGGAAACGCCCGCACCGAGGCTGAGTCCGACCCCACATGACAAGGATGTCGGCCGACGGGTGCTGCGAGACTTTGGCATGCTGCTGATCGACCAGGTGATGGCCGATCCCGGCCAACCGAGAATCGACTTTGACGCGGACGAGATTTCGCGGCTGGCGGCGAGTCTGCGGGACAAGGGCCAATTGCATCCGGTGCGGGTGCGTTGGTCGGACGATCACGGCAAGTGGATCATTATTTCCGGAGAGCGGCGTTATCGCGCGGCCAAGCTGGCTGGTCTGACGAGCATCGAGTGCCACTTCCAGGACGGGGAATTGTCGCCGCTTGAGGTGCTGGAACAACAACTGATTGAAAACTTGCTCCGTGACGACTTAAAGCCGATTGAGGAGGCTCGGGCATTCGAACGCTTAATGGAGATGGGGGGCTACACCGGAAAGGAACTGGCGCGGATGCTGCGGGTCAATCCGTCGAAAGTCACTCGGGCTCTGGCACTACTCAAGCTGCCCGACGACATCCAGCGGCAAGTTGAGTCGGGGGAAGTCTCGCCCCGGGCGGCATACGAACTGTCGAAGCTGAGCTGCGACCGGCAGCGACGCGAGGCGATCCGGCAGGGAGTGGCCAGCGGTGGTGAGGTGACCGTCAACGCCGTGCAGCGACAGGTTCGCCAACGACGCGGCAAGTCGGTCGCGGCGGTGCGTGGTGTCAAGCAGACGTTCCTCACCGATGACGGCTACCGGATCACGGTGACTCGCCCACGCAAGGGAAGCTACCACGAGATCGAGGAAGCCTTACGGCAGGCGATGGATGAGGTCCGGCTGCGGATCGAGAACAACGTCCAGTTGGGTTAATGCCGCGTCGAGTCGAAGGGCCAGTCAGTCGGCCGAGACGGAGGAGAATGAAACGGGAGCACTGGTGGATCGATACATGCAACGGATTGCGGCCAGTACCGTTGGCGATTGGACTGGGACTGATCGGAATCGTGCTTGCCGCATACGCACCACTCACGATGGTGCTTGCCTACCTCGCGGTGATGGCGGGTCTGGTCGTGGGGCTGGCACTTGCTCTGCTGGGCTCAATGCGATCAACTGAGACTCTACCCCGGCAGCTGCAACTACTGATTGAGCTGGCTGGTGATCGGGAGATTTCTGAGATGCAGATGTCGATTGCCGAGGCACTCCGTCAGATTGCCAACCGGCGCGATCCGATATTTCGGCAACAGGCTTTGGCATGCCTGCAGTCGATCAGCGAACAATGTTCCGTAATCGGCGAGGGGACAATCGAGTTCACGTCGACGGAGAGTTGGCGGATTGTCTATGAGGAATTGCTCCGCAGCCCTGGGCTCCACCTCTACCGGTCCGTGGCCCACGTCGAGTCGGCCCATTACTGGCAAGATGGCCCCGGCCGGCAAAGCATGCAACTGAACCTGGAACTACAGGACCAGGGTGTCGTCAGCATCGAGCGGATTGCGATCATCGCTGACTACCTCTGGCCAGAGACATCGCTTTTCCCCAATGATCCCATCCACACTTGGCTGGACGAGCAGCATCGGCACGGGATATGGATTCGACTGGTCCGCGAGTCGAGCTTGGCGGGTGAGCAGGACTTACTGGACGACTTCGGCATCTATGGCAGTCGTGCCGTCGGAATGCAATCCGCTGAGCCGAGTGGGCGAACCCTGCGATTCGTGCTGAGTTTCGATTTCGAGAAGGTGCGGCAGGCCGAGGCCCAATGGGACCGTCTGGTGGTGTACGCAGTTCCTTACCGGGAACTACTGGATCAGCGGGGGTAACCCGAGTACGATCCGAGTAGAAGGGAGAACCGTAGGCCGTGCTCATGCCGCTGTATCTCGATACGGCGCGGCTGGGACAGATGTCGTTGCGTGCCTGCCGCGCCTCGGTCGACTTCGCTCGCTTTGCTGGCGAACACGGTTGCAGCATGTACCTGACTCAACTCTTGGCCGAGGGGTTTGATGCCTGGCCCGCTCCACTGCGAAGCGAGTATGCCGGGCTGAGTCATTGGCAAGGAATTGGCGGATTGCAGGACCGCCTCAAGCGGGTCATCGGGGCTTCGGCCAACAGCGACGTCATTCTGGCTGCCCGATCGGCGACGTTGATGCGGTTGGCAGCTCGCTTGATGGTGAGGCCTTGCCGGAACGTGTTGGTCACCGACCTCACCTGGCCGGCCTACGAGGCGATCTTTGATGAGGAACGCCGACAAGCAGCTTGCCGGCAGACCCGCCTGCCACTACGGCGGGCCATCCTGAGAGAACGGCTCACCCCCTCCGATTTGGTAGACCAAGTCGTGTCGCACTTCGTGCAGAGCGGCTGCGATGGTCTGCTACTTCCCTTGGTCGACAACTTGGGGATTCGGCTGCCGGTGGCGGAAAT
>JBJHCD010000059.1:0-12850 GCA_050485845.1 Pirellulaceae bacterium
CCTTGGACAGTACACCCCACGCGCGATACGATAGGGGCCCAATGAAACAAGCAAGCCCCTCTAGCTCAATCGGCAGAGCATCTGACTCTTAATCAGAGGGTTGAAGGTTCGAGTCCTTCGGGGGGCACTTCTCAAGCCGTGAATCCACAAGGGTTTGCGGCTATTGCTTTGTCCAAATCTCGGCAGCGATAACAAGGCCGATCTCGTTCAAGCTTGAAATTATCGAAAAAGGTGACTCCCCACGAGCCATCCCTCGCCATCCTCCCGACCATCCGAGTTCGCATCGAGCGGATGTGTTGGGAGCGTCTTGAGAGTGCCAAGTTAAGCTCTTCGCGGGAATTCTCGTCCTGGTTGACCGAGCGAGAGCGTGACGAACTCTCTCGGTGGCGGGCTCCTCGGCGGCGACAAGACTGGCTGGTCGGTCGATTCGTCGCCAAAAAAGCCCTTATCCATTGGCTGAAGGAATCGCCTCTGAGCGTCCAACGCGAACCCGGAATGCCACTCATCCCGGAAATGCCCCGAATCGCAGGAATCTCCCAGATTCCAGAAATGCACGACATCCAAATCCTCTCCCGATCCCCCGACGGCTCGAAGGGGATCGCCCCACAAGTCACCATCGGGCAAACTCCCCTCTCCGCCGGCTTTTCCCTTTCCCATGCCGATGACGTGATCGCGGTCGCCTTTTCTCCGAATCCCGATTGCCGGTTGGGAATCGATCTGGTTTCCTCGCGGACACTCTCCGGTTCATTTCTTCGCTCCTGGTACACCGACTCCGAGCAGCAGGCTCTGACCGACGGCGACGAACTCGAGCCACTGCGGTACTGGGCCGCGAAAGAAGCGGCGTTCAAGGCATTTCCCCCCGGCCCGTTTGATCCGCGTGCCATTCAGCTGACACCCCGACCTCCACGTCCACGCGATGCAAATCGACACCAAGAACACCAACGACACCAAGAACACCAGAAACTCCAAGAACTCCCGGAGTTCCTGGAATTCCGGGCCGAAACCACTCGAGGCACCCAGAACCTTTCCCTTCCGGTAATCGTGGCCCGCCAACCCATCGGCTCGATGACCTGGAGCCTGGCTTGGTATACTTGGGGGAACGGGTCAGACTGGAGTCAGGACGCCTCCCGGTCTCCATTGGCTGAAATCAAGTTGGAATCGATCGGTTTCTGACATTCGATCGATGCTCACGACAAACGAACTCGACATGAATTCCACCTCGCATTCCGCGGCAACGCGCACGCCGGAACTTGGCGTGATCCAAGAGACCCTGCTGATCCCTCTTTATTTCCGCGCTCTCGAGTCGGCTCGTCCCGATGCCATCGTTCGCGATCCCAAGGCGGTCGAAGTCGTCGCGGAATTGGACTACGACTTCAGCCGGTTTGATGGGGCCGGAGCGGTCTATCTGGATATCATCATTCGGACGGAAGTTCTGGACGAGCAGGTCCGGAGGTTCATTGACCGTTATCCCCGGTCGACCATCATCAACCTCGGCGCCGGTCTCTGCGGACGCTTCCCTCGAGTCGACAATGGCGAGATTCTCTGGTTTGACTTGGATATGCCGGACGCCATGGAACTTCGCCGCCGCTTTTATCCCGAAGGCCCGCGGAATTTCCTGATTCCTGGATCGATGTTCGACTCCACCTGGATGGACTCCGTCCCCCTGGACGATGCCGCTCGACCTGTCCTGATCGTGGCCGAGGGGCTGTTCTGCTATTTTGAGGAGGCTGAGATTCGCGAGTTACTGGCGATGATTGCCGCTCGGCGACCCGGGACCGAACTGTTGTTCCAATCGATTTCGCCGCGGTACGTCAACAAGCACCATCGCGTCGCCGCCGTGAACCAGACCAAGGCCGCTCTCAAATGGGGCATCCGGTCCGCTCGAGAACTCGCCCAGTGGAATGAAGACTATGAATTCCTGGGGGAATGGTCCTTTATCGATCGGCACCGTCGGCGTTGGGGTTGGCGCTGGTATGCCACCTGGATCCCCTGGGTCTACCAGGACATGAAGATGGTCATGAAGGTCAGCCACTTGCGACTCGGAACCGGCCAGTGACCGAAGCACTCAGACGTGCACGGCCGCTCCACCATCCACCGTCAACGTCTCGCCTTGGATCATGTCGGACAGCGGGCTGCAGAGGAACAAGACGGCGTCGGCGACATCCTCGGCCAACAGTACCCGCTCACCCGTCATCGACTTCTTGCGCCGCTCGCTAAACATCCGATCGGAGTTTGGAAACCGGCGAGTCGAATCTGTCTCGACGAGTCCTGCTTTGACTACGTTCAGGTTGACTCCCTGATCGCCGACTTCCAAGGCGAGATGCCGCACCAGGCTCTCCAAGGCGGCCTTCGAAGTTCCCACCAGCCCATACATGGGGAGAGCAATCTGCGAACCGTGACTGGAAATTGCCACGACCTTACTTCGGCCCTCCGACCGAGCCAGCAGAGGCATCGCCGGCTGAATGAGATTCAAGAGTGCCAAGACATTGATGTTCATCGCCGCCTGAAAGTGACGCGGATTGGCCTGGAGAAGCGGCCGAAAACCGCCCGAAGCCGCGTTACTGACCAGAATATCCAGCTTTCCGATGTGCTCGGAAACAAACTCGATCAACGCTCGCGCGTCATCCTCCTCGCTCACGTCCGCCTTGACCACATAGGCGGTGCAGCCCATGCGACGGATTTGCCGAGCCAAGTCGAGCGCGGCCTGGCGGGAAGTGACGTAGTTGACCACCACGTCGGCTCCCGCTTCGGCAAACCGCAACGCACACGCTCGACCAATTCCTCGGGAACTTCCCGTGACTAACGCGGTTTTTCCAGCAAGATTGAACATCGTTTATGAATCTCCTTGGTGTTGTTGTTGAGTCGAGCAGGAACTCGTGCCGACCCCATCGGGTGCCGTCAACGAGCACTGCAGGTATCGCTGAAAATGAAAGACTCGCTCTTCGCGAATGGAAATGAGGCCGGAGCCCGGATGCCCAGGCGCCTCCTTGCCTCGCTGAACGGCGGTCAGGACCGCCGAATCCTCGTCGGCGACCTGCTTGAAAAATGGCAACTTGGTTCGCAGCAACATGGACATCAACCGTTTCCCCCACCAGCCCCTGGCGCCTCCCGCGGTAAAGAGCCGAAAGACCGTCTGCGTGCGACTCGGCGAAACCGGCAACACACACTCCACCCAACTGAAGACGCCCATGTGAGTGAACATGTGGTGAGGGAAGTGATGCCATGTGTAAAACGTGTATTCTCCCATCTGTTCACCCGCCAGCCGATGAACCCAAGGGTTCAAGTACTCGTCGAGCCAATTGGTTCCCGCGCGGGTGGTCGCATAGACCGAACCTTGGTCTTCCAACTCGTGATGGCATGCTTCGGCCGGCGGATAATGCACGAATGTTCGAGCGTGAACGGAGTCGATGTGATAGCTTTCCAGTCCATTTTCGACGAATACCTTCCAGTTCACTTCGTCTTGGCGAAGCCGGGAAGCGAGAAGGCTCCAGCGGTCGTCGCCATACCAGCCCGCCAGCTCGTCATGACGCTCTCCGAGATATTCCGCCAAGCTGGGTGCCGCGTCATTCAGCGTGACGAAAATCAGTTGCCCCAGCTGTTCGGTTCGGTAAGCCCGCAGCGCGGCCCCTCGGCAGACATCCCGGCCTTCCCGCGACTGGTCGGTGCCGGGCGGTTGCCGCGTTCCGTCTCGATCAAATGTCCAGCCATGATTCTGACATCGCAGCGGATTCGCTCGGCCCCGTGAGTCATGGCGAACCAGCCCAAGCCGGTGAGGGCAGCTGTTCAGGAAGCATCGAATCTGCTGTCCGTCCCGGAGAAAAATCAGCGGATGCCCAAGCAGCTCGAACGTGAAATAATCTCCATCCCTCGGCAGTTCCGCCGTCGTGCCGACGCAGTGCCAGCCGGGAAGAAGCAGACGCGACTTTTCCAGGTCCAGCGCTGACTGGTCGCAATATTGCCCCGTGTCCAGCATCTGCGGCAAGTGGCTTTGACTGACAAACATTCGTCACCCATGCTGAAGTTCGACCGGCGAACCCCGCCTCTGAATGTACTTCTGAAACTGAAACAGACGTTCCTCGCGAACGGAAATCAGCCCCTCCGAGGCATGAACGGGTGCATCCAGCCCCTTTTGCAGGGCCGGCATGATTCGCAAATCCTCCTCCATTACTCGGCGAAAAAAACGACGCCCCCACTGGACCACCAGCCGAGCGGCCAGTTTCTGATCGATCCGCCCCGGTACGCCCCCCTGGCAAAAGAGATAAGTCAACAGCCGAGTCTTCCGGGGGGCAATCGGCAAGACGGTGAACATCCACTGAAAAAACGCCATCTTGCCGATCAGCAAATTCGGGAAGACATGGTAGATCTGGTACAGTTCATCCACGTCCAATCCCAACCAGCGATGCATCCGGCGGTCGAAGTTCTTCAGCGGCATCTGTTCCTGATACCAAGACCAATCGTCACCCAGTTCGTGTCCACATCGAGCGGCTTCGGCCATCCGGCCGAACGTTTTCGAGTGGACCATTTCGACATGGTATCCCTCGATCGCATTCTCCATGACGATCTTCCAGTTGGCCGGAACCAGTTCATCGGTCGTCAGAACGGGAATCCGATCCTCGGTAAACCATTGCTCAAACAAGTGTCGCTTGGGGCCCAAGGCGTCGGGCCATTCCACCGGATCCGCCGCAAGGCTGACAAAGATCAATTGCCCGATCCGGTGAGTTGGAAAGCGAGTCAAGCATAAGACGCCGGGCTGAAGCGGTTTGAAACTGCGGGCATCGGGGATTTTTCGAGTGTTCCCCGTTTGGTCGAACTCCCAGCCATGATACTGACAACGCAGCGGAATCATGTTTCCGCAGCCGGCCTCCGTCAGCATGCTGTGACGGTGAGGACAGACATTCAGAAAAGCGTGGACCGCATCGTCTTGCCGCCACAGAATGAGAGGTCTCCCCAACAATTCCGTGGTCTTGAAGGACCCCTCGTTGGAAAACTCGGACCACTGTCCCACGCAATGCCAACGGGAATCAAACAACTGCTCGCGTTCGACATGCAGCTGCTGCTCGGAACCGTATTGCTCGGGAGTCAGCACATGGGGCAAGTGAGTGTCACTAATGAACATGGCTACTTCTCCCCGGCGGCCACGGGACCCGAAATCACCACCATGAGAAACCGCTCGGCCTGCAGCAGCGGCCGTCGATCTTCGCCATACAGAGTAAAGTCGAAACCACAGTATCCATCTTCCAGCCCCAGATACTCGAACCGGAGCAGACAGTCTTCCCCCGCTTTCGGCAACGGCCCGAACGTCAGTCGCTCAAGCGAATGAGGGAGCGAAACGATCTTGTCAAAACAGAGCCACGGGTAAATGCCGCAGGCAAACAGACAAGCGTCCAGGACGGCCGGAGAATGAATCCACCCCGACGTTCCGCGATGGCCCGCGACTTCCGAGAGGTCCGGAGCGGTCACGCGCGCCCATCCTCCCGATGATTCACAGTGAATCTCCTTCAGCTTCCGAAACACCGGGCCGTGAAAAAGGACGTCCTCCCGCTCCGCCGGGTAACGCACCTGGTTGAGTGGCGGAAGGGGCCCCGGATCCGAAACATCGATTGCTTGTGGCCTGTCGGCCAACCGGAGGCGGGCCTCGGCATAGACTCGATCCGGTTGCACCAACTTCCCCGCGCGATTGTGGAAGTCGGCGACCAATTGAGCCAGCAAATCGTCGCCCGAACGCTGAATCTTCACCCGAGCGGTCTGCGGATGATCCTCAAAAAAACGAAATCCGGACAGAATTCGCACATCGTCCAAGCCAACCACCTGGCGCGGCGCCCCCCACTGGGCCGCCGCCTCCGCTAACGTCTCAATGGCCATGACGAATGGAAGCAAGGGACGGTCCCGAAATCGATGCTGGACCAAGAACGGGTCCCTCACCGGATCAAAGCAACATTCGGCAACCACTCCATTCCGGTCGCCAACCGATGGGGTCTCCAAGAGGGGATACCGCTTTTCGACCAGGGCCGGGTCTTCCGAACGCGAACCCGCATCGGTCTTCTTCCTCACCACGGCTTGGCCGGCCTTCCTTTCACTTCCCTCGGCACTCGACAGACTTGGATCTGCCGAGTCCGACTCGGATCCACCGGGGCCGCGCGGAGTTCCCCGAACCAGGTCCTCGGGATGATGCAGTCGATGAAGCTCTCCATCCGTCAACAAAACCTCTGCTTCCGGTGCGCCCAGCCGCAGTTCATTTTCGAGATGCTGAATCCCTTCCGACGGAGGCATTAGCCGCATTTTGAGAACGCCTTGGGCCCCAAAACTGGCTCCTCCCATCATCATTCCGACTTCATCCCAGCCATGCCAATGGAAGCAGACCGAACGGCATTCGGGACGCTCGCGACGCATCCAACCGGTCAGCTTGGCCACCATCTCGTTCCCCAGGGCATACAGAGTTCCTCCGTTCGTGCCGAAACGGCCTCCCACGGAGCCGAACCCAATGAACCAAGCGAGCGGATCCTGACGAGTGGCTTCCAGCAAGTGCAGCAATCCAGTCGCCTTGGCGGCCAGGGTCGCTTGCAGAGCCTCCTCCGTGACCTGTTCGAACCGGGATGGGATCCGCACCCCCGCTCCATGCACGATGCCCTCGATCGGACCACTGCTCCGCCGGACTTCGGCAACCACGCGGGCCACGGCTCGTGAATCACTCAGGTCGCATGCATAATAGTATGCCGTAATTCCGTCACTTTCCAATTGCCGCAAAGTGCGGCTGATCTCAAGTTCCGTGCAGAAGTCCTGCCATTGCCTCGTGGGAGACTTCCCCTGAGCCAACGCGGCGCGAGTTAGCTGACGTTTATGATCGCGCAGTTGCTCCTCGGACCAGCTCTCGAGTGCTCGATCAAGAGCGGGAGCGGGATGACGTCCCACCAGATGGACATGGACACCATACTGCCGGCCGAGGTATCGAGCGACGACGGAGGTGATCCCCCGCGCCCCTCCGGACAGAATCCAGGCACCGCCGGGCCGGATCGCCGTAGGGACCATCGGTCGATCCTGTGATGAAGTCATCGAGAACGCTTGGCGATTGGCAGGTTCATAGTGGGCCCGCACCACAAATCGCTCACCCCCCTGAAACGCAACCTCCACTTCGTCGCGATCGCATGTCAGCTCGTCCAGCACGAGCTTGGCGAGCTGTTCCGGCGGTTCCGAGGTGGGAGCATCCAGGATCTTGACCCATCCGTCGTCTCGTTGTTGGCGACGCCACTCGACAAATACCGATTTCAGGCAGCCCGCAAGCGCGCCCCCTTCCGGTCCCTCAACCGAATTCACAAACCCAAAATCTCCCCCCAGGGAAGTCAGGGCAACCAGGCTGACAGGCCTCCGCGAATCGCCTTGAGCAAGTTGTTGGCACCACCTTTGTGCCAGCAGATAAGTGCGCGTGATCCGATCGTGAAGGCCGTTCGAATCGGGTTTCCTCGCCTCTGGGTCACGACCGCCGAGCAGGAACAGATGAGGAATTGGCTCCCCGGCGGACAATCGATCGAATACCTGAAGCAGTTCCAGTGCTGGCTGGTTGAGGGACAGCGAGTGAACGACTCCTCCTCGACGGCGAATTTCGGCTGCAAGGCAACGGGCATCGGCGTTGTCTCCCAGAACGATCGACGCACCCGCCGGACGCCAAGCCTCAGGGACGCTCCGCGTGATCCGCGCCGGTTCGACGCGCAGGATGTGGCGGTGGGCCACTGACATTCCCTGGAAAACAGGATTGGACTCGATGGACAAGGACGAGGTATCGGAAGGGGCCTCTACCAAAGACGAAGAGGATTGGCCACTTGGGGAGGAAGTCGAAACGGAAGGGATCGAGGAGGAGGCCTCTGGAGCGGAGGTCGACGATGAGGAAGCCGATGACGAGGAATCCCGTGCAACGGTGGACGTCGGTGGCAAATCACTGTCAGGAATAAAACGTTTGTAGTATTTCCAATCCGTAATCAGAACTTCCCCTTCGGGAAGTCCCATCCGGAGTTCGTCCAGCAGATGCCTTACTCCTTCGCGAGTCGGCATGTATTGGAATTGAAACAGTTTCTTGATGTGCATCGACTCCGGACGGACTGCCATGCCGACCTCATCCCATGAATGCCAATGGAACAAGGCGGCGGGACAGTCGGGTCGAGCTTCCCGGTACCAGTGAATCAGTTTGGCCAACATATCATTGGCCAGGCAGTAATCGGCTTGACCGTTGCCGCCGAATCGCCCGCTGATCGATCCAAATGCGATAAAGGCGGTGAGCGGATCACCTTGCGTGAGGTCCATCAGATGAGCGGCGGCATCGACTTTGGCCGAAATGGTGCGGTCCACCAGTTCGGCGGACTTGCGATCAAAGCGGCAAGCCCGCTCGAAGCCGGCGCCATGGATAATCCCCGTGATCGGACCATCCACGGCCCGGATGCGATCGAGTGACCGCTGAAGTAGCTCCCGCTGTCCGACGTCACAGGCATGATAGGTAACCGAGAGTCCCAGTTGTTCGAATTCCCCCAGGTTCTTGTCGATCTCAATTCCCTTCTCGACCGCCGACCAGGCGTCCGCGGGAACTTGCTTGCGGGCGACCGCTTCCTTCATGATCTCGCCCCGCAGTTTACGCAATCCTGATTCGTCCAAGGTGCGCCAAGCCGGATCGATCTTGGGAAGGGGACTCGAGCCGATCAAGTGCAGCTTCGCGCCCGTGAGAAGCCCCAGCTCCCGAGCCACAATCGCGGTGACACCTCGAGCCCCACCCGTGATGACCCAGTTTCCGCCCGAGCCGACTTTGGGAGCGGAGACTGGTTCGATGGGTTGGAGGACGGGGCGGACGACGTGGCGAGTGCCCCGCGAGTCCCAGCCGACTTCGACATCCGATGTTCCCGCCTCCAGTTCCTGGACGATGAGATCCGCCACGATTTCCGGGGAAAGGGTTGGCGGGACATCCAAAGCCTTGACGGGAATGCCTCCCGGGACGCTGCGTCCCACTTCGATCCAAACCGCCTTGGCCAAACCGCACAGAGCACCCGCTTCGACCCCCTGGACTCCCCCTGAGAATCCGAAAGCTCCCCCAAGGCGTCCACAAACTGTCACGGTCGCCCGCGAAACTGACTCGTGGGACAGCAACTGCTGATACCATCGCTGAGTGAATAGAAAAGGGGTCCGCACACCTTGCTGCCGCCGATCCGTCCAGGACGGGTTGGCGACCGATGTAACGGCGTCCCCGTCGTGAGGCGCCACCAGAAACAAGTGTGGGGCCGGCTCATCTTTTCCCAGGGCATCCAGTTGGGCAAGCGGCAGTGTTGGATCCGCCGACGTCGGTATGATGCTGGCCGCGACGCCTGACTGCTCCAAACGGGCCTTCAACGCCTGGCCCAGTCGGTTGTCGCCGAGAATCACCGCCTGACCTTGCCACGCCAGAGCCTTCGTGGAGGAGGCGGGTAGCGGCATCTCGAGCATCCGCATGACAAAACGTCGACAAGTATCCTCGGGTCGCCCCAGAGGAGGCTGACCGTCGATACTCCGTGACCGTTTCACAAATTCCTCGGCGGAAATCTTCCACTCCGGCCGACTCGGCTGCTGAGACTCCAGCTTCCCCTGATTCGAATCCTTGGAGTTCGAACCAATCGGGCTCTGGGCGAGGTTCTTCTGATCCGACTGGTTCCGAGCCGATTCGCTCTGGGCAAAATCGCTCTGGGCTGAATTGATCTGGGCTGAATTGCTCCGGGCCCTGTTAAGCGACGGAGTGTCCGGAGGAAGGTCCCACAGGTCATCCAGAAGTACCGTCTCGTAGTCATCTCGACATGGTGTGGGTTCCGCTGCCATCGCTCCGAATGGATTGACCCAGGCACGACCTGACCCAGGCTGAAATACCACGCTGATTTGATTGTCGACTCGACGTACCGTATTCATTGTCGGAAATCGGACGACTCGCTCTCGCTGCCGATCAAACTGATCTCGCAGCGCTTCGCACACCTGCTCCCCAGACACCGGGCTATTTGACCGCGATTCCTCCAACAGTTGGCCGAGACGAGCTTGCCGATGAATCGAGTGGCGCGGTGGTTCCACTCGGGGCGAGTGAAGCTGAGCATGGTTGGCGGCAACGACTCGAGGAACTGACCGGCGGACCTGGTAAGCTTCCCCATCGTATTCCAGCACGGCGACTTCATCCGTCGCCTGATGCGTCAAGCAGAGGCGCCACCCTCCGACACCTGGATGCTGCTGAGCAACCTGCAATGCTTCCTCCAGATTGCGGGCCCGCTCCAAGATATCTCTCACAATCAAACCATGCAGTCGTCCTGGACCTCGTTCCGGTTGTCGTGGGAGGTCCAACAGCATGGCGCTGGTAACGGTCACCCCCGATTGATTGATCCCCGACAGGGCTCCCACCTGACCCGCGATGGGAAACGTGACGTAGGAAATTCCCTCCGGCGGATGCGTGATCTGGACATGTCGAGCGAGGCACCCACGAAGAACCAATCCGAGAGGCAGGTCCTCGTTGGCTCCCTGCAGCATGGTTCCCGAGTTGGCGGAGGCGGTGACGGCAAATTGACAGCATCCCGCCGCGATATCTGGATAGAACTGCAAATTATGGGCAATCAGCGCTTCGACGTTCACCCCCGCCGTTTCGGCCATCCCCTCCAATTCCTCCAGGGCCTCGGAATCGAAGTAGCTTTTCCGCTGCTGAACGGCCTCGCGAAGTGCTTCGGCATTCACCAATTGACTCTCTGGGGTGGCCACATAGCGCCGCAAGATCCGCCGAATTTCCCGCCGTCGCATACTCCCCAGTATTCGCCCTCGTTCACGCGGTGTCCCCGCTACCACAACACGAGCCATGCGACTGGACAAATCCTCCTCGCCACGCTCAGTCACCAACGGCGGACTCACTTCCGATTCAGACTCGGGTGAGTGCCCCCCTCGCGCGTCGGCTCCATTCCCATCGGTGCTGCATGCTGTCACTTCACTCAGCGGCCGCTTTGCGGGATCGCTCGGCACGACCGGGGCACGTCCGGAAGCATCCCTCGCCGGTTGAACGGCCTCGGCGGCAATGCTGGTATCCGTCGCACTTTGGGAAAGTGACATCGCCATGTCGTGTCGCAACTCGGCCGCGACGGCGGAATAAAGCTCCGCCGAGGGTAGTAGCGTTTCGGTCCGCGGCACAACTGGGCCGCCGAGGACTTCGACTGCCGCCTGGACTGACAGCAGTTGGCGAATTCCTCCTCGCCGAGGATGGTCGGTACTAAGAGCTAGCCATTCCTTCGGTTCCAGGATTGCCTGATGGAGACGAGTCAGGATTTGACGTGGTCCCACTTCGACGAAGACCTCGACTCCTTCGTCGGCCAATCGTTCCACCATGGTGCGATACCGGACCGGAGTCACCAACTGCTCCACAAACCGCTCCCGAATCTCGATCGGATCGGAAAGATAGCGATTCGTGACACTGCTCAACAGGGGAATACGAGGTGGTTCTAAATCCACGTCGCGCAATCCATCGGCAAACGGAGTCTGCGCGCCGGTCATCAAGGGTGTATGGAATGGCCGGGGTACCGGAATCTCCCTGGCCTCGATCCCCTCGGCGTGAAACCGCTGCTTCAACTGCTGAATGGCCTGTCTCTTCCCGCTGATCACCACTTGCCGAGGGGCGTTTTCGTGAGAAAGGAAGAGGGAGTCGGCATTCGACTCGAGCCAATATCGGGCTTCCTCCGATGACAGGGATGCGGCCAACATCGCTCCATCCGACGTAGCCCCCTCCAGCACGGACTGGCAGCGAACACGAGTTGCCCGTGCCGCGTCGGCAAAACTCCAGGCTCGCGCGGCTACCAGGGCAGCGAATTCGCCGTAGCTGTGCCCTGCCACTCGGTCGGGCCAAACTCCCAAAGTCTCCAGGCACCGATACAGAAGGGTATCCGAGACGAGCAACGACAACTGTGTTAGCCAGACATCCGAGCCGAGTGGCGACTCATCGGCCCAGGCAAATGTTTCGAATGACGGGTATCCCAGCCCCTCGAGATCGGCATTCAGTTCTCGCAGCAGGGAGGCGGCCAGTGGAGACTCGCTTACCAACCGGCGTAGCATTCCAACGTATTGCGAACCCTGCCCGGAGAACATGAAGGCAATCTTCGGCCGAACTGTCCGAGGGCCACCATGGAAGATTCCTCGCTCGGCCAGTTGGCTGGACGAAATCCCTCGCTCACGTAACTTCCAAAACAGATTGATCTTTTCATTCAGCTCATCGGCGGTGGCAGCCACGATCGCCAGTCGATGATGGCTCAGCTCAAACGCCTCGGCAACGCTCTCCTCTCCTCGCTCGACCCCTTGCGAACCGGGAAGACTTCCCGACGACATGCCGGCGTTCTCTGTCAACAATCGAAGTTGTTCGAGTGTAGGAGCCTGATACCGGTGGATCGCCGGTGGCAGTAGGGACTCGTCAAAGGGAGACTGCGAGTTCGAGAAATCCGAGCATAGCCGTTTCTCACCCTTGTGTGACGGCGTGGGTCGCGGAGCAGCAATGCGGGTTGGCCGTTCCATCAGCAAGTGATAGGCTACGTTCCATTTTCCATACGAGCTGATGGCCGCGAACATTCGCCCCTCCGGATGTGCCAGCGGGATCGGCTGCGAACCGCGGTCAATACTGACAACATCCTGGTGCTTCTGGACATAAGGGGCTTCTCGTTGGAAGCCGACATTGGGAGCCATCTCCCGTTCATGCAGTTCCAAGACGGCCTTCAGAGTGGAGGCCATGGCCGATCCGCCCGACAAGAACCCCAACTGCCCGGCGACCGTCCCGATCACCAGCGGAGTTTCGCGGTGATCACGGTAAGCCCGCACCAGTCCGGAAAGCTCCTCTTGGTCA
>JBJHCD010000060.1:0-12732 GCA_050485845.1 Pirellulaceae bacterium
CGATTCACCGCGCCCCGACGACGAATTGCTGGCCCGAAATGAACTTCTTTACGTCCTGGGGGTCGATATTCTCCGCGACCTCCCGGTGCGCCGTTATCAGCTTCTGCAGTTGGACCAGGAGGAGGAGCAACCGACCGCCCGGGAACTCCTGCGTCTGCTGGTGGATGATGATGCGATCATTCTGACCGAACAGTTTGCTCGGCGGACTGGTTATCGACTGGGAGAGACCATCACGCTCGCGTTTGGTTCTCGCCAACAGGAATTGACGATCCGTGGCTTTCTCCGCGATGAAGGGCCGGCCCGCACGCTGCAAGGAAACTTCGCCCTCATGGACCTTGCCGCCGCGCAACTGGTCAGTGATCGGTTGGGGGAACTGGATTATCTGGATCTTCAACTCGAGAGCGAGAGCCAGATCGAGACCACTCGACAAGCGCTCTCCGACCGCCTCCCCGCGCCGTTGATGGTGGAGGAGCCTCGCGATCAGGCGGGCCGCACGGAGACGATGATCACGGCCTTCCAGTTCAATCTCACGGCGCTAAGCAGCGTTGCCCTGCTGGTCGGCCTGTTCCTGATTTACAACATGGTGTCGGTTTCCGTGGCGGCCCGGCGTAGCGAAATCGGCATGCTTCGCGCCCTGGGCGCCGGCCGTCTCACGATCATGGGGCTGTTTCTGGGGGAAGCGTTCCTGCTGGCCGGACTGGGACTACTGGTCGGTCTCCCTCTCGGAACCTGGTTGGCCCAAGCTGCCGTGGTCGCCACGTCACAGACCGTCGAGACGTTTTACATCGCCACCATCGCCGAATCGACAGCGCGGGAAACAGCCCTTTCCTGGCGAGATGCCCTCTCCTTCAGCTTGGCCACGCTGACTCTGGCCATGCTGGCCGCATTGCTGCCGGCCTGGAACGCCGCCACCACCGATCCGATCCAAGTGATTCGCGGTCAGGCACCCACGGCGTCGCCGGCTGGTCGCCGTCGCTGGCTGGGGAAACTCGCCCTGCTGTTGCTGCTGGCCGGGTGGGGACTGACGCGGGTTCCTCCGGTGAACGGTCAACCGATCTTCGGCTTTTTGGCACAACTACTATTTCTCTTGTCGGCCGCCTGCTGCACACCGTTTGTGCTGGAGTGGTGTTGTCGATTGGCGAGACGTTGTCTGGCCGCTTGGTCTCCCGCCTGGAAAATGGAGTGGCGTTTGGCGGGGGCCAATCTCCAGGCCGGCATCCCGCAGACGTCGGTCTCGGTGGCCGCGCTGGCCATGAGCCTCGGGATGATGATCGCCATCGGCATCATGGTGGGTAGCTTCCGGCAAACTGTCAGCTACTGGCTCGATTCCGTGCTGACCGCCGACATCATGGTCAAGCCGGTCATGAACAGTTCCGCTCTGCTGACCGGATCCATCGACGCGGAAACCCTGGAAATTCTCGAAAGCGATCCCGACGTCCTCGCCACCTGCTGGTACAGTTCGCGGCAGATCCCCTACGATTCGGGCGTCATTCGACTGGACACGACCGAACTGAAGCCGTTTCTGACTCATGGCCGAATTCTGTTCAAAACGCCCGGACCGATCCGAGAGTCGATCTTTCAGGCCCTGGAGCAATCGTCGGACTTCGTCCTGGTGTCCGAAAGCTTCTCGTTGCGTTATGGAAAACAGGCGGGAGACTCGCTGATCCTCCCCACGCCGACAGGTCCCCGTACCAAAGAGATCCTGGCCGTTTATTTCGACTATGCCAGCAATCAAGGGACTATCTTGCTGGACTTCGCTCAGTACAAACGTGATTTCCAAGACCAGTCGGCCGCTCGAGCCCCCCTGGGAGTTTCGTTGCACTTAAGGCCGGGTGCCGATCCCGAGACCACTCGGCAACGATTACTCGACAAACTGGGGCCCCAGCGCTCCATCTATGTCGTGACGAACGACCGAGTTCGTCGGGAGGCGCTCAGCATTTTCGAGAGCACGTTCGCCATCACCTACGTTTTGCAGTCCATTGCCATCCTGATCGCGGGGACGAGCGTGGTGACCACCTTGGTTCGCTTGATCCACGAGCGTCAGCGGGAGATCGGACTGCTGAGCCTACTCGGAGCCTCGCGGCGACAAATTCAAACCATGATCGTCCTGGAGGCAACCATGATCGGCGCCGTCAGTCAACTGCTGGGGATCGCCGTGGGCATCATTCTGTCGGTCGTGCTGATCTATGTCATCAATGTCCAATCCTTCGGTTGGACGATCCAGTTTCATCTCCCCCTGCTGTTCCTCTTGCAATCGACCGGGGCCATTGTGCTGGCCGCCGCCCTCTTCGGTCTCTATCCAGCTCGAAAAGCGTCCGGAATGGATGCCCTATCCACCGTCCGCGATACCTAACCTCATACCCTTCCTCCCGAACTCGTACTCCTACTCCTACTCCCACTCCCACTCCCACTCGTACTCCTACTCGTACTCCTACTCGTACTCGTCCCCGTGCTCGTACATCGTCCCCCCACCGACACTCTCACTCCCACTCGTTCCCGTACTCCCACTCGCCCCCCGACCCCCAACCAATTCTCAACCACCACCACCCCCGAAACCTTCAATGCCCCCCAGGCGCCCACCATGTACCTGACTCGCCAGCCCAAAAGTCAAAGTGAGTCTCCTCCCGGATGCCGACTGGTGCTGCAACTTGGCCCCCTTCCAACACGTTCATTCGATGAGGTGTGCGGAAAGCAGTGGGGAGCGGATGTTCGACGCTTCCTCGTTTTTCTGGCGACTGGTTTCGTCGTCGCGATGATGCTCGGTTGCGACATGGCTCGCCGCGATTCGTCCCCGAGTGGTTCGAGTGCCGAATGGCTCCTTTCCACTCGGACGGACCAGAAGGAAGCTCGAGGGGGGCTGAGCGGCAGTGTGCGGGAAGCGGGACGGGGCGAGGATGAAGTGACGGAAAACTGGTCGAAGGTGCTCGAGCCACGTCCGATGAACTTCCCGCGGGATCATGGCGTGCATCCTGAGTTTCAGATTGAGTGGTGGTATTTCACGGGGAACTTGTGGACTGCCGAGGGTCGGCGGTTCGGATATCAGTTGACCTTCTTTCGAACTGGAATTCAGCGGGAGCCGACGAATCCCTCACGCTGGGCGGTGAGGGACCTCTATACGGCTCATTTCGCCCTCTCGGACGTCCAGGGGAGGGAACTGAGGCAATTCGAGCGGTCGAGTCGCGGGGGGATCGATTGGGCAGGGGCCGATGAAGTCCCGGGGCGAGTCTGGAATGGGGATTGGCAGTGGAGCTTGGATGGCGACCATCATCGGCTCGAGGCTCGGGAGGGACAAGACACGATTCGACTGGACCTCCGGCCGCGGAAGGCCCCGGCGGTACACGACCAGCAGGGGCTGAGCCGAAAGGGGGCCGAACCGGGGAACGCGTCTTATTACTACTCGCTTACCCGGCTGGAAACGGAGGGCCGGATCGAACTGGATGGCGTGACGCATGAAGTGACGGGGTGGAGCTGGATGGATCATGAATTCAGCTCCAGCTTCTTGGAGAAAGGTCAGTTGGGCTGGGACTGGTTCTCAATTCAGTTCGACCATGACCATGAGCTGATGGTTTATCAGATTCGCCGCGACACGGGGGAGGTCGATCCATTCTCGTCGGGGACACTGGTCGATCCAGATGGCAGCCTCACCGTGCTCAAAGTCGATGACTACAAGCTGACTCCCCTGGAGCACTGGAAGTCGCCGAATTCGTCCGGACGATATCCGATTGCCTGGCGATTGGAGGTTCCCTCGCGGGGATTGGACTTGGAAGTACGGGCGACCTTTCCCTCCCAGGAAATGGATACTCGTGAGAGCACGGGGATCATCTACTGGGAGGGAACGATTGATGTAACGGGGCGCCAGGGGGAGATGGGGGTGCGGGGGACCGGGTATTTGGAAATGACAGGTTATGCCCAATCGGATTTGGGAGGTCTGCTGGAGCGGGATTGACGACGGGGCCCGCGAGCGTTCTTATGCTCAGAATTCTCCCCACGGGGATCGGCGCGTCGGCAGAGGCATCATTGGGAACCAAGCGGCCCGAGGTGGGCTGTCGCGGTGACGGTTCGATCCAAGTCCGTGGAGCAGTGTAGGTCCATCGTGGGGATCGAATGGATGAGCTGCAAGTATGTGATTTTGACGGAAGGGCACTCCAATCCACACACGGCGAAGACCGCCTGCAGTGTGATTCGCTATCGCGGCTCGGATGTGGTCGGGCTGCTGGATGCCACGGAGGCGGGGAAGACCTGCGGCGAATTGCTGGGGGTCGGTGGGGACCTGCCCGTGATCGGCTCCTTGGCGGAGGCGCCCGAGGCAACCGGGCTGTTGATCGGGATTGCCCCTCCCGGCGGCAAGATTCCCGGAAGCTGGCGAGCGATCATTTTGGAGGCGATTGATCGCGGGATGGAGATCGTGTCCGGGCTGCACGACTTCATTTCGGACGACCCCGAGTTTTCCGAGGCGGCGGCCCGGCGGTGGGTGCACATCGAGGATGTTCGCAAGAACAATGAACGCTCGATCGCTCAGCGCAAGGACCTGCGTCCGGATTGTCTCCGAGTGCACACGGTGGGGCATGACTGCAGCGTGGGAAAAATGGTCACTTCGATCGAAGTGGCTCGCGGCCTCCAAGAGATCGGTTTGGACGCGCAGTTCGTGGCGACCGGACAGACCGGGATCATGGTGGCTGGGTCTGGGATTCCGATCGACTGCGTGGTGGCTGATTTTGTCAGCGGCGCGGCCGAAAAGCTGGTGCTCGACAATCAACACCATGACATCCTGTTGGTCGAGGGCCAAGGAAGCCTCGTTCATCCCTCTTACTCCTCCGTGACGTTGGGGCTCCTCCATGGCTGTCTCCCTCACGCGCTGATACTCTGTTATGAAGTAGGGAGAGATCGCGTGACGGGGTTGGAGCACATTGCCATTCCTCCCTTGTCCGAAATTCGCAGGCTGTTTGAAGTGATGGCCAACATCCATCAGCGGTGCGAGGTGATCGGCGTCGCGATGAACAGTCGGCTGGTGTCGGCCGAACAGGCGGAGGTGGAGCGATCGCGAGTCCGTGAGGAACTGGGCCTCCCGGTATGCGATGTCTTCCGGCATGGTGCAGGCGACCTGGTGGAGGCAGTCCGGCAGTTCCGAGACACTCGGCCCTGGCGCGACGCCGAACCACCCAACTAACTGGACGCCCCCCGGCCTTGTCATGAGAACCATCTCGCCGGTTGCAAATGCGGAAATGGAGGTGCCACGATGAAAATGCGGGCCTATGCCTACGACTTGCCCCTGCGACATGTGTTTACCATCTCGCGTGGTTCAATGACGGTACAGCCGACAGTCATTGTCGAGCTGGAGCATGAGGGAGTGAAGGGTTATGGGGAGACGACGACCAACGACTACTACGGAGTGACCCTGGAGCATCTCACGGAAGTGCTCAGCAAGGCTCGACCGGTGATCGAGCAATTGGGATTCATGCCGGCGGAGGATCTTTGGGAACACTTGGCTCCGCTCCTGGGGGGCGATCCGTTTGCACTCTGCGCGGTGGATCAAGCGGCCCATGATCTGTATGGAAAGCTGCAGGGGCAGCCACTGTATCAGCTGTGGGGACTGGATCCCGGTCAGGCTCCTCCAACCGACTACACGATCGGCATCGACGAGCCCTCGGTCATGCTGGACAAGATGCGGGAATTCCCCGATTGGCCCATCTACAAGATCAAGCTGGGAACGGAACGGGACCTGGAGATTGTCGAGCAGCTTCGAGCTGGTTCGGAGGCGGTGTTTCGAGTCGACGCGAATTGCGGCTGGACGGCCGCGGAGACAATTGAGCGGGCTCCTCGCTTGAAGGAGCTGGGCGTCGAGTTTGTGGAACAGCCGCTGCCGGCCGAGTCGTGGGAGGAGATGCGGAACGTCTATTTGGAATCGGCATTGCCGGTCATTGCGGACGAAAGCTGCATTGTCGAGTCGGATGTGGCTCGATGCCACGGGTATTTTCATGGCGTGAACATCAAGCTGGTCAAGTGTGGCGGCTTGACACCCGCTCGCCGCATGATCGAACGGGCTCGGCAACTGGGGTTGCGAGTCATGGTGGGATGCATGACCGAATCGACGGTCGGGATCTCCGCCATCGCGCACCTCGCCCCCATGCTCGATTATGTTGACATGGATGGAGCCCTGTTGCTGGCCGAGGATATTGCGACGGGCGTGAGCATCGAGAAGGGGATTTGCCGGTTTGCGGATGAGCCGGGCACGGGGGTCCGGTTGACCAGGCTGGGAACGCAAATTGTCGGCTCGACGGAATGACAAGTGACTGGACTGAATCGCTTCTTGTCAGAAGCGGTGCGGGGGGTGAGAATAGGGAGCGTGACGGGGAAGACGGGGAACAAGGAAAACGCCCCACCAGGCAACTCTGCCGATATTCCATTTTCCAAACGTGAACAGCAGCAGCGGATTAGCTGTGAATCGTCCACATGGGAAGGTAGTGCGGTATGCGATTTAAGGAAGGTGAATTCGAGTTTGAAGACCAGGAGCAACATACGACGCTGGTCTATTACCGGCGCCGGCCACTGGGGACGATCATTACGATGGTCGAGCCGAGTGGTCGATATTGCTTTCGGCTGGGATGTGACGATCGACCCCATCCGCGGACGTATCGGGGGCGAGTTCGCGCGGCCCGAGCTTTGCGGATCATCGACGATTTGAAGCGGGCCGCCGAGAAGAAGAAGCTCTCGCTGGACGAAGTGATCATTCGGGCCTGGGACGAAAAGCCCCATAGTGCTCCGAGTTGACCAGCCGCCGGCGCTCTCGGATTCATCGCAATTCGATTTCCATGTGAGCTGTTCGAATAGGACCCGCTGTCGCGCGAAAAGGCACTTATCCTGGGGCAGAGCCTTTTCGTTGGCGGGGCTCGGGGTTGAGCTGGACGACCGTTACTTTTCATCGAGCGAGCCGCGGCGGCTCACTACGATTCGTGGGGTGTCGTCTCGGGGGATGAATTCGAGTTCCTGCCGGCCGCCGGGTTGGGGTGGGCATAGCGAGAGAGGCGAATGATTCGGGCCCGAAAACCTCGGCCCAGCGTGACCGCTCGCCAATTGACCGCCACGTATTCGTCCCCGCCGGAAAACTCGCGGATGTATTGACCTCGAGCGGTCGCGGGGGAGTTTGGCGGGGCGACCCGCATGGCCCGTTCAATCTCCGCCGGATCGGCGATCGATGTGCCGACCCCGGCCTGATGCAGCTGTTGGAAATACCCTTCGTCCGACAATTCATGGTAGCGAATGTCGATTTTCTTTTTCGCGGCCCATGGAGCGTCCGGGCCCAGGTCTTCCAGCAGGTATCGCTTCGTCACCCAATCCAGTGTGCCGATTAGTCGAGCGGCGGGGCGGCCTCGCTGTTTCGACTCCACCAAGGCTTCCAGGGCGTCCTCCCAGCGGTGAAGGATATCGAACGCCTCGGCCGATGCCGTCGGCTGATGCTCGAGATACCGGCGGCAGGCATCGAGATAGAAACGCTGTAGCTCCAAGGCGGAGACCAATTGGCCGTTTCGCAGTGGCACCTCGGCTCGCAGCAGCGGGTCGGCACAGAGGGTCCGCATGGCGCGAATCGGATTCTTTAGCCGTGGTGGCTGCGGAACGTACCCTGCTTCGATGGCGTCCAGCAACAGCAGCGTCGTCCCGACTCGCAGATACTCGGCCCCCTCCGCCATGTTGGAGTCGCCGAGCCCGATCTGTAGGCGCTGGCGAACGGCAAAGAGGTCGAAGTAATTTCGCCAGCAGAAGAGCGATTCGACACAAAGTGTCTTAAAAAAATGCCCCATGGTGTACATCGGGCGGTCGTGCAGGAAGCCACCGAATCCCACCAGACAATTGATGGCGGGGGCCTTGTCGGCAAGCTGAAACGCTCCGCTCCGATCCACCATCCCCGCTCCGGCGATGACCGAGCGACTGACCAGAAACGGGGTCATGCGGCTGCGGAGGTGAGAGAACGCGAACCAGCGGCAATGGACCAGCAGCGCGAGTGCCAATGGGCTGGTGAGGACCCGCGTTGCGTGCAGCACCAACGCTTCCATCCAGACCGGGGTTGGACTTCCCGTTTCTCGTCCCTCAACCAGGTCCCTTCCGAAGAGCGTCAGGGCCAGCTTCCGCCGGTCTCGGACCAGCAGCCGGAGAAATAGGAAGAGGAATCCGGCAATGCCGAGATACGAGAGCAGTCCCAGGATGAGCAGTAACACGCCGGCCCACGAGAGGACAACCATCGGGAGCAGCGCGACGAGGCCTAGTCGCCAGAATAGGAGATTGACACCTTCCGCGATATCAGCCTCGTAATTCTCCTGGGCTCCGTAAACATTGTCCTCGGCGTCCCGGTCGTTCTTGATCAACCGGAACTCCCCCGCCAGTCCGGATTGCTGAGCGGCTTCGGCCAGAAGCCGATCCTGGGCTCGTTGATAGGTGACCAGTTGCCGAGCCCCACGGCACTCGGGAGTCGCCCCTTCGACCAACCCCGCGCCGCTCGAGGGTCGCTCCGCCTCAAACCAGACAGCTCCACCGCTCGCCGTGAAGACGCCTTCTTTGAAGTGCTGAGCTGGAACGACGAGGGTGCGGCGACGGAGGGCCGCGATGAGGCTTTGGTAGAGCTGAAAACGACGAGGCGATTCGGCATCCTGGCTCGGAGCTTGATACCGAATCGCGTACTCGGTCTCCAGACCAACGAGGCGGTCGAGCACGGTTGGTCCTATTCGCCACCGAAGTGGGCGACCGAATCTTCAAGATACTTTTCGGAGTTCGACCGGCTATCGGCGCGAATGGAGCGGAGCGTCTCGGCCAACCGCTGGGGCGCCACGGGTTGTGCGGACGAATCGGTCGGGAGTTCTCGAGTGGTGGTGGTGGCGGTCGTGGTGGGAGTGTCTAACTTCATTTTTCGTTCCTTACACAATCCTGAACCGTCGAAACCAGGTCACGGTGACTTGAGCCGAGCTATCACTGGCCGTTGGTCGGCCAGCGATCGGCTTGCGGATCGGCAGGGCCGGGGGGGTGGCGACGGCCGGCAGCCTCGCTCGTCGAACACTCCGCTATCCGCACACCCACCATGGTATCGGTCCGTCAAGTCACTGGCAAGTGAATCGCCCCTCGAACCCTCGCTACCCCCCCCTTCTCTACGGTTCGGCTTTTCTGTTCGGCTTTTCAACTTTCTCCTCACTCTCCACTCCCCAGGGGTTCGATGAACAGGGGCGAGTCACCCGGCCCGAGGGGGAGGTCCAGCCCCATCCAGATCATGAGCATCACGGTCCAGGCCAGGAAGAAGGCGACGGTGTAGGGGAGCATCATGGAGATGAGGGAGCCGAGTCCGGCGCGGGGCTGAAGCCGCTGCATGAAGACCAGCACAATCACCATGTAGGGATTGAGCGGGGCGATGGAATTGGTGACCGAATCGCCGACTCGGTAAGCTGCCTGAGTCAATTCGGGGCTAATTCCAACGCCGGCGAACACGGGTACGAAAACGGTGGAAAGAAGAGCCCATTTGGCCGAGGCACTGCCGACGAACAGGTTCAGGATCGTGGTCAGGAGGATGATGGCGATCACCAGCAGGGGAGTTGGCAGGGCCATTCGTTGCAGCAGGGCGACGCCTTCCAGGGCAATGAGTCGTCCGAGATTGGATTCGTTGAACCAACTGACGAACTGAGCGGCGAAGAAGGCCAGGACGATGTAGGGCCCCATGGAGGCCATGGTTTTCCCCATCATTTTCGCCACGTCCCGGTCGCTTCGCACCGAGCCGACGGTGATGCCGTAGGCGACGCCGGGAATCAGAAACAAGACGAAGAGGATGGGGACGATTGCTTCCACCCAGATATCCATGAAGACGCCCGGGCGCCGCTCGGCCTGTCCGTGCAGCGCCCCCTCGGGATGGAGAATCTGGAGAACGACGATTCCTCCCGCGACGAGCAGGGAGGCGGCGGCAACGATGATTCCGAGGATCTCGCGGCCGGTCAGGTTTTGGTCGTCCGAGGCGAAGGCATCCGGGTTTTTCTCCGTGACATATCGAATCTGCTCCGCCACCGCTTCGGGGCTATAGCGAGGCTCAACGATCCAAGCGGTGACTCCCCATCCGACGAGTGTCACCAGGAAGGTCGAGGCGATCATGAAGTAGTAGTTGCAGCGGATATCGACGGAGTAGTCGGGATCGAGAATTTGAGCGGCTTCTTGGGTGAAGCTTTGGAGGAGAGGGTCGAGGCTGGTGATCAGCAGATTCGCGCTGAAACCGGCCGCCACGCCGGCGAACACGGCACAGAGTCCCACGACGGGTGAGCGACCGGAGCGAATAAAAACGGCGGCGGCGAGAGGAGGTAGCACGATATAGCCCGCGTCGGCCGCCATGCTGCTCATGACTCCCACGAAGACGATGGCGGGGGTGATCAGTTGCCGGGGAGTCAACTGGACGATCCCCTTCAGCATCGCCCCCACCAGCCCGGTATGCTCGGCAACTCCGATTCCGATCATGCCGACCAGGACGACGCCGAGCGGGGCGAAGCCGGTGAAATTGGAGACCAGGTGCAGCCAGACCCACCGCAAGCCCTCGGTGGTCAGCAAACTTTTCGCCGCCTCGTCTTGGCCCGTGGTGGGATTGGTTACGGTCCACTGAAGCTGAGCGGCCAGATGCGAGCCGAGCAGCACGGCGAGTGCTCCGATGGCAAACAGCGTGACCGGGTCGGGGAGCCGATTGCCGACTCGCTCAATCCAATCGAGAATTTTCGAGCTGACGGATCGCATGTTATTCATGCGGGGCATCTCCACGACATGGGGCAAAGGGGGGAGAGTTCCGGGAATTGTGGGGGCTTACGGGAGCTTGCGGGGATTTGGGAAGGCTTGCGGGGCCTATCAGTCCTATGCAGGGCGTTGCGGAGACTTGCAGGGACGGATCTGGGTTGCCGAGATTCCAGGGAGTTGAGCGGATGGCATCGCTGAAGTAGTGGGTGAATTCGGAGGAGATTAATTTGTCAGGGAAGTATCCGAGGTGACTTGTGGCTGTTGTCGCGAGCCCCTAACTTAACGAGAAGTCCGCGAGATGCCAGCAGTCATTTTTCCGGCGCTTCCCGGAGTTTTCTGGAGCTTCCTGGAGCGAGGAGTTTGTAAGGGGAATGGGGCGAGGTGTCGGATCGTGGAAGGCTTTCTTGCGGCTGAATGCCTTGAAGGACTTGAACGCCTTGAAGGAATTGGGTGACCGCTGGAAAACTTGGATGGGGTTGCTGTTGGGGGTGTGGCCACTACAGGGCCGCGATGTGTTGTGGGTAAGTTTCCGATGAATGGGGCTCGAAGTCGAGCCACCGGGGGCGGGGAGGCAGGAAAGCCGATGACGTTGGATCCGGATGTACAGAAGTGGTTGCAGCAGGTTGCCACCGAGGGGGCGCCGACCTTGGACTCGCTGACGGTCGAGGAGGCTCGCGAGTACATGCGGACCTCGAGTGCTCAACTAGGGCGTTTGGAATCGGTGGCGCGGGTCGAGGACTTGGTGGCTCCGGGGCCGGCGGGGGAAATTCCTTTGCGGCTTTATGATCCCGTCGGGTCGGGACCCTTGCCGATGATCGTCTATTTCCACGGAGGGGGATGGGTGATTGGCGGGATTGACACGCATGAGGGGTATTGCCGAGCGTTGGCGAATGCGGCGCAGATGATCGTGGTGTCGGTCGATTATCGGCTGGCTCCCGAACATCCCTATCCGGCGGCTGCCGAGGATTCGTATGCGGCGACGGCCTGGTTGGCCGCGCAGGCGGAATCGCTGGGGGGTGATGCGAGCCGAATGGCGGTGGCGGGGGATAGTGCCGGGGGGAATCTGGCGGCGGTTGTGGCCTTGATGGCTCGTGACCGAGAGGGCCCCGAATTGAAGATGCAGGTCCTGATTTATCCGATTGTCGATCACGATTTCGACACCGACTCCTATTTGCGGAACATGAGCGGCTACCATTTGACTCGGGACGCAATGATGTGGTTCTGGGACAATTATGCTCCGGAGAATTCGCAGCGAGTTGAGCCGTATGCGTCACCGCTTCGAGCGGTCGATTTGTCGAACTTACCGGCAGCGCTGGTGATGACGGCGGAGTACGACCCTTTGGCGGATGAGGGGATCGCGTATGCTCGCCGGCTGCAGGCTGCGGGAGTGGCGGTGCAGCTGAAGGAGTATCCCGGCACCATCCACGGGTTTACTCGCCGCATCAACGGTTGGCAGCATGCTCGAGAGGCGCTCGCCGACGTTGCCAAGGCCCTTCAGGCGGCCCTGCGGTAGTTTTCGGCGGGCCCCGGGGTCGGCGCGGGCTGGAACAATCGAGTCCAGGCCCTTGGAGCGTATGATTTTGTCGCTGGGGCCTGTTGTCGGTAAGGCTTGTTGTCGGGGGGGCCCATGCTCAGTTCGGGCGATGTTGAAGCGTCACTTATGGAGCAGAATGGATTCCCCACTTGTCAGCTTGCGAGCCGAGTATTAGTTTGACGGCTGGCGTCAGGTATGTTTCTCGGGCATCGGCTTTTTGCGTGATCGGATACGGCATCGCGGTGGGCCGGCCGGAAGCTCTTGTCGCACGGTTTGTTTGATGGCTCGACCGATGAATGGTTGGCTCGAGTACATTCCATTTGCTCCCCTAGCTCAATTGGATAGAGCGTCGGCCTCCGGAGCCGAAGGTTTTGGGTTCGAGTCCCTTGGGGGGCGCTCGCACACAACTTGTGCCAGATAACGTTACCGTTATAATAGCCAGGATGCAAAACGCAATG
>JBJHCD010000061.1:0-12655 GCA_050485845.1 Pirellulaceae bacterium
AGGAAGCCGCGCGGGTCCTGGGCAAAAAGCGAAAAAAGAAAAAGAAACGGTCCTCCTCGGCCAACGAAACTCCCTTCTACGAATCGGCTTGGTTCTTAGCTCTCTGCTTGGTCGTGTTGATTGCCGGCGGAACGTGGGCACTCTGGCCGCCCAGCGAGGAACAATTGTTTCGCCGAGCGGAACAGTTGCTGGTCAGTGACGAGGAAGCTGCGGCTCGTCGAGCACGCGCGGATTATCTCGAGCCGCTACTGCGGCGATTTCCTCAAGGCCAGTACGCCGACCAGACGCGTGAGATCCTGGACGAGATGGACATGGATCTAGCCGAGCGGCGATTGCGGAACAAATTGAAGCTGGGACGGGAACTAGGGGGAGAGGCCGAGCGACTTCTGTCCGAGGCTTGGCAGTTTCAGCAGTTCGGCGATCAGTTTACCGCCCTGGACAAATTCGAAAGCATGCTGGATTTGCTTCCCGACGAGCAAGACAACCGACCCTACCGCAATATTGCTCGCCGGGAAATTGCCTCGCTCCAAGGCGAAGGAAATCTGGCCCAACGCCGCCGCGATTTCATCCAAGGTCGACTCGATGACGCCGAGCTTCTCGTACAAGAGGACAAACGTTTGGAGGCGGAACGAATTTGGCGGAGTATCCTCAGTCTTTACCAAAACCATCCGGAGCTGAGCCCCCTCGTCGAAGCCGCTCGCCAACGTCTCAACGAAACCACGGCGGCGCGGCTGGCTCCCGCCGATTCATTGGAGCGAGACTAATCGCCGACCCCGGTACTTGAACGGCACGGGAGCGGCACTTGAAGGGCTTCGGGGAGTTCGCGGCGAGCCCTGCCGATACCCCAATCATTTCTCGCTGTATTTCCTATCCCCGTATTCCCTGTGCCCCTTCTCCCTATCCCCGTATTCCTTGCTGTCGAGCCGCCATAACTCGTTCGAACCGGAGGGTTCCCAACAGGCAAGCAAGCCATCTTCACTCCACACGATCAACGTTCCGTCTGGAGCGGCAGTGAGTCCGGTCACGTGGCCGATTCCGACGTCAATTGCCCCCAGCCGAGAACCGCTTTCCAGACAGCGAATCACCACCTGATCGCCATGCAAGTTACCTGGTTGCCGCCGCTCGACACTGGCGACTCGATTTTCGTTCGCCGTCAAGGCCACCGGAGTCCATGGCCACCGAGCCCCTAGGTGGTGCCATCGTTCGGCCTCCTGTTCGAGGTCCCATGCACAGAGCCCATGGTCACGGGAGTTGACCACCAGAGTTCGTCCGTCCGACGTCAAAACGGCTGAAATCGCTCCCAATGGAGCCTGTATCGACTTCAGGCAAGCTGCCTCCTCGAGGCTCCAGATCCGTATCTGGTGGTCGTCGGTTATCAGCAGATGGCGTGAATCGGAGGAAAGGCAAACGGCCGGCTTGCACGACGATTGATGAGGAAACGTGTGTACCAGCTCGGCATTTGACATCCGCCACGCATAGACGAGCTGTATTCCGACCGCCACCAACCACTCACCGTCGCGTGACCAGCTCAGGTACCCAATCACATCGCGCGACAACTGGCCGATGGTTTGTGGGGCGGCCCCCTTCTCGTCGAGGTCCATGGTTTGGACCGAGCCGTCACCGGTAACCCAAGCAATTTGGTCGCCGCTCGGATTCAAGGCGACTTGAGCAATGTTGTCGGAACCAATCTGGAGTCGCCGTGGTTGTTCGATGTCCGTGAAGTCGTGAAGACAGACCACCGTCTCCACGGACTGATCGAACGTCCCACTTCGATCCAGCCGCAAACGGGACACCCCCCACCGGCCGTCGGCCGAGAGATCAAATCCCGCCACGCTCGCCTTGCGGATCGACCGAGGAGGGACATAGCGGGCGCCGAGGCACCAGAGTGCAAACGTCTCCAACAGGGCCAGACCGCCGACCAGCAGGCACATGCCCAGCAGCAACCGTGCGTCGCGGATCCAGCGTCCGCGAGAGACGAAGCGGAGTAAGCGGAGTGAGTGGAGTGATGGGATGGAGCGGACGGAGTGGGTCGCGCTAACAAACCGTGGCGATGCCATGCGTTTCGTGCTCCGTGTGAGATTCACCTCAATGGGAACAGAGATAGATCAACAGCAGCGTCTGAAAGCCGGCCAAACCACCCGCGACGGCCAAGCCATGCTGCTCCCGCCACTCGAAAACTCGGACGACCAGGGTGCAGACCAGGGCCGTGCAGAACAGCTTCACGGCGGCAAACATCCAAACGGCTCCGCCATTCGCCTCAATCAACCACCGCCCGATGGGATTCCGCTCGTACTGCAAAATGACCTCGTGATTCAGGACCACCAAGGCGGCGTCGTGCACGGAGACGGCGGCGACGAAGACCAGCAGCATCCAGAGCCAAGTTGACTGGCTGGGAGTCCGAATCCATGCTCCGGCCATCCTGCCGGCCGGCTTCGCCTTCCAGGCTCGTTCTCGCCAGCTCGCACCTTCCGTCAACTCTCCTGCCACCAGCGCGTACCGATGGGTTGAATTGAGCCACCGGCCCTGATCAGCCAATGGAATCGGCATCATCCTTCTCCTGTCTCGTTTGAAGTGGGATTCTCCGCCCCAAACGATTACTTGGCGAATGGCATGCCACGGGACGAGGACTTGGTATTCAAGGTTCTTCAGAGCATGAAGACTAAGTGAAGCCGACAACCTTAATGGAAACGATGGCACTCTAGAGCCATTTCCAAGGTCCCGAGAGAAGTCGCAGCGGCGAAGGGGTGCGGCTGGACGCAACCGCGGGGGAGACTCGGGCATTCACGTCGAGCGACCCCTCTCCTGCTCACTGAAAAAGCACTTATGCTCGCACATCGGGCAGGCCGTTGTCGTTTTGCTGAAAAAGTGGCACTGAAATCCGATCAGCGATGCCCGAAACGCAGGCTAATTCGAAGTGGATGGGCTGGGGATGGCGCGATCCCGACGGATTGCGCCTCGGGCTAGTTTTGGGTGGATGAGTTGGGGGTGGTACGATCACTTCACCCTGGTGAACCCTCCGATGATTCGGCCCTGCAGTTGCTGATGAATCTTGCCCAGGTCCTCCTCTTGGACAGGCACGACCTGAAGGAAGGCAATGGACATCTCGTCAAACGTCCCCTCGCCCCAAGTGACGCGGCGCGGAGGCTGGCGGGGATTGCGGGGGTTATCGGCCGAATTGTCGTGAACGCACTCCATCGTCAGCTTGGTTCCCTTGGGGAGGCGAACCGGTTGCTGGTACTGATAGTAATTCTGCCAATTGAAATCCCAGTCATTGATCCAGAGCAGAGGGAGCGTCTCACCATCGGGAAGCGTCGCCGTCACGCGGAAATCCCGCCCCAGAACGTGCATGTGTGGAAAAATACCGAAGATTTCCACATCCTCGGGGATCACCAGGGAGTCCTGAGTTCGATACTCCTTTTCGCCCGGCGGGATGTCGATGTTGCGATCGATCAGGATCAGGTCGAGCATCGATTGGCGAGGCGGTTCGTCCGTCAGAAAAATCCCTACCCGTGATTGCTCCACCTCCGGCTTGCCACTGGGATGCAAGTGAAGCTGCAAGATGAAGTCGGCGCCCCGATGCCACGGCATGGAAAGGCCCTCGGGGAGCGGATTCGGCTCCATGCCCGGCGTCCAGACAGCCATCGAACCCGCGAAAAGCTGGCCAGGAATGGTAAACCGAGTGAACCCGGGACCGGGATCTTGGGACTCGAGCTTTCGGGCCTCGCCTCGGCGATCAAGTGCCATCAGGGCGTGGTGAACCACTCGCGGATTACTCGGCCGAAACTCAACCGCTCGGATGTATTTCCCCTCGGGAATGTCCAGCGGCAGGATGAAGTTGCGGTAGATGTCCGAGCCCTCGGCCGGAACTTCGAAGGGTTCCGGCATCGAGACAATCAGATCGGGCTCACCCAACTGCCAACCGTCGACCCACTGCGGCCGAGAAGGGAGATCGCCCGCCTCCCCTTCCGGAAGCCCGCCATCAATCCACCGCGTCATCAGTTCGATTTCATCGTCGGTCAATTGCCGAGCACCCCGGAACTCACCATGCCCCGGAACCGGCTTCCAGGGAGGCATGTAGCGCTGTTTCATCACATCCGCCAACAATTCCGCCCGCTTTGCGACATCGTCATAGGTCAGCAGCGGAAACGGGGCCACCTCGCCCGGCCGATGGCAGCCACTGCAGTGTTCAAAAACCAGCGGAGCAATCTGTCGGTTAAAGGTGACGGGACCGGAGTCACCGGTCTTTGCCGAAACGAGCCTCACCGGCTGATCCTCGCGCTGACCCTCTGGCTGTTCGCCGAGCAGCGGAGAACCAGCGACCAGCAGCAAGGCGACCCAATGGGACAAACCTCCCAGAACAACTCGGGATGGCAGCAACGGCCGGTCAGCACCTGGACCTGCCTGCCGGCGCTGAACGGTCGTCTTCATGAAGCTTGTTGATTCCATCATCGGCCCGCGCGAGAATTCAGTCACTTCCAAAACCCTTCCTTAGTTGTGTGAAGTTGTGTGATTCGTCCAGTGAACTTATTCGGTGGATTCATTTGCAGTTTGGCCAAGGGCCACCAGTTCCCTCAAGGGGGCGCCGGTTGGCGTTGCAACAGTGACAGCGAAGGAATCGGACAGCCAACCACCTCGCCCGTGGCTGCCGGGACCTGCTGATCGTCCAGGATGGCCTGCAGGGCATTCCGCAGATCCTGCTCCATCGGCGCCGCCCGGCGCCGGCCGAACCCGGCATGGAGATCATCGATGCGTCCCAAGTAAAGCAGTTCACCACGGGGCGAAATGACCGCTGCCTCGGGAACTCGAGTTGCCCCGACCGCCGAGACCAGCCGGTGTTCGAAGTCGACAACAATGGAGCCGGGGAGCTGATAGTCCGCCGCATGCTCTTGGGCTTGAGCCGCAGGGAGCTGCACATCGACGTGGACAAAATGGAACGCGATCCCCCGCTGGGCGAACTGGTCATGGATGCGGCGAAACTCTGGAGCGTAACTGTTGGCCACGGGGCAATCGTGCAACAGGAAGATCAAGACCTGGGCCCGTGGCGATTCGCGCTGATTCTGACTGCGTGCGGGAATCCGCACTTCGCGACCATGGACGTCTTTCCCCGTCCAGGAGATGGCTCCTTCCACCAAGGGGGAATCGGACTGTCGCTCTCCCGCGGCACGTTCGTCCGCGACTCCCGTTTCAACCGACTTCTCGGGGACCAGGCGACTCCCTTGATCGCTCCCCGATGGAACCTGGACTTGATCTTGAACTCGATCTCGATCTTGCACCTGCTCAAGTTCCCTCGGGCCAGCCGCGCTGATTGCGGGAGGACATGCGAGCACCGGGAACCAGCAGACAAGGATCAGTAATACAGAGCTCAGTAAGACAGGGGCCAGTAAAACAGGGCTCAGTAAGGCAAGGATCGGAAAGTCAATGCTTCGATCCGTCTTGATGCCCCCACACGGAACGCGCGGAGAAGGGAATCTGCGTGGAGATGGAGAAGATTGCATTACGCGGAACAGATCGATTTCGTGATGGGAAGCTACTCGGAAATGGGCGGTTGGTGCACGCCCAATACCGACAGATACTCCCTCAACGCCCCTCAAGTTTCATCAACTCAGGTTTCATCAACACAACTCGGCCCATCGAACCTTCGAGGTCCACCGGACCGGGGGCGTTACACCTGCCTGGCAATCTCCCTGTAGGCGCGTCCTTCGTTCTGGTCGATCCGTTCCGGGCGTCCTTTGTGCAAATAGACCAGTTTTCGATGGTCGATGCCCATTAAATACAAGATCGTGCTGTGCAAATCGTGCACGTGCAGCCGGTCTTCGATGGCATGCAGCCCCGCTTCATCCGTGGCGCCGTACGTTCTCCCCCCCTGAACGCCCCCTCCGGCCATCCACATGGTGAATCCGGTGGCATTGTGGTCGCGGCCGTCCCCTTTTTCACTTTGCGGAGTTCGTCCAAACTCTCCCCCCCAAACCACCAGGGTCTGGTCCAGCAAACCGCGCTGACGTAAATCGGTCAGCAGGGCCGTAATCGGCTGATCCACCTGACCACACATCTTCGTGTGATTGGCTTCGATCTTGCTGTGAGCGTCCCACTTGCTGCCGGCGCCATGATAACACTGCACGAAGCGGACACCCCGCTCGACCAATCTTCGAGCCATCAAGCAATTGCGGGCGAAGGGGGCCGTCTCGGGATTGTCCATGCCGTACATCGCCAGCGTTCCGGCCGTCTCATTCGATAGATCGACCGCCTCGGGGGCATGTGCCTGCATCTGGTACGCCAACTCGTAGCTCCGAATGCGAGCCTCCAGCTCGGTATTGTCAGCCCGAATCGCTCCGTGTCGCCGATTGATTTGCTTCATGTACTCCAGCGAAAGCCGCTGCTGAACGCTCGAGACATCCTCCGGAGGAGAAAGATTGGGAAATGGGCTCCCGGAAACCTGCATCGCCGTTCCCTGGTACAGGGCGGGCATGAAGCCCGAGCCCCAATTCCGCGGCCCGTTGGTCACGGTGGCACTGGAGTCCTGCATGACCACGAAGGCGGGAAGGTTTTCGTTTTCGGTTCCCAAACCATAAGTCACCCAGCTCCCCAGGGACGGGCGACCGGCAAACTGGCTGCCGGTGTTCATTTGGCACACGCCACCCGAATGATTGATGCCATTCGTCCAGCAGGACCGAATCACCGCCAGCTCATCCGCATGCTCGGCCAGTCGAGGAAGCCAGTCGGAGATCCACAACCCACCCTCGCCATGCTGCTTCCACTTCCGCTGAGACGGCAGGATGGGCGAAACAAACTCACCCATCGGCGTGATCACTCGCCCAAAACTATCCGGAATCGGCTGGCCGGCCAGTTCCTGCAATAGGGGCTTCGGATCGAACGTGTCGATATGACTCGGGCCCCCCTCCATGAACAGGAAGATCACACTGGTGGCTCGAGCAGGATGATGAGTCAACTTGGCCGCCAACGGATTGGGGCTTCCAGCTTCGGCGGCCGCCGAAATCTGCTGGTCCGATCCAAGCAAACCGGCCAGTGCCACCGCGCCAAAGCCGGCTCCGCCACGAACCAGCATGTCTCGTCGGTTTAGTCGATTTCCTGGTTCGGCGGGGATTTTCTTGTTCCACGTCATCAGATCATTTACTCCCGCTTCTCCCGCAAATAAGGATTCGCCTGAGGGATTCACCTGTCAATTCGCCCAATAGCGGGACGGACTAGTCCACGTACAACATTTCATTGGAATTCATCAGCGCGTGAAGCAGCGCCACCTTCGCCTGTTCGACAGGATTCGGCACGCCCTCCGCGGACTCGTCCGGTTGACTCCCGTCCTCCGAGGGCGTTGCCCCAGCAGGGGCTTGCTCAGCGGATGCCTGCTTTGAAGTCGTCTGCTTTGAAGTCGCTTGACCAGCCGTTGAGTTCGACTTGTCGTCACGCCGCGAGTTTTCGCTGGACAACTCACCGCCACGCGTCCCCTTGGCTCCGGTCCGTTCTCCGGGACTCGGGGGGGCCTCGAGCAATAGCGGTTCCGGACGGGGGCCAGGGAGGGGCGAACTACTGACAGTCACGGCGGTGTAGACATCCAGGAACTCGGCCGCCACGTCCAACTCCGCCTCCTCGGGCGGTCGGCCAAACAGACGGTGATAGGCTGCTTCGACGAACGAGGTCCCCTCCAGCCCGGAAAGTTGCTGCCGCATCGCCTCGGCTCGTTCCCGCGCCCAGGCGTTGTTCATCAGCATCAGTGCCTGGGTACTGGTGGTCGTTCGATGCCGTTTGGGAATACTCCGAATCCGATCCGGGAAATCGAATAGTCCCGCCACCGGATGCATATTATTCCGTCTCACGGGCTCGTAGATCGCTCGCTTCTGTTTCCCACCCAGTTCCCCGCTAGCCCCCAAGAGAGAATCCACGATCTCTTCCGCCGCCAATCGTCGCGGATTCATCCGCCACAACAGGCGATTTTCCGGATCGACCTGGTTCTCCCAATCTCTTGCCGGTCGTAGCGCCGTCTGGCGATACGTGGCGGAGGTGAGTATGCGACGATGCAGCTTCTTCAAACTCCAGCCATCCTCGACGAACCGTCGAGCCAGCCAGTCGAGTAATTCAGGATGAGATGGGGGAGAGCCGAGGTGCCCGAAGTCGCTGGCGTTCTCCACAATGCCCACGCCAAAATGTTGCTCCCAAACTCGGTTCACGATCACTCGAGCGGTCAGCGGGTTCTCTGGATCCGTGATCCACTTGGCCAACGCCGTCCTTCTCCCGGTAGACCGGAGCGCCGGGTGCGGGGGCTGTATTTCCAGCGGAGCTTCATCGAGTATCGTCGGGACGCCCGGGTCGATGGGGGACTGCTCCGAATCACCCAGGATCCAGGTCGCGGGAGACATCGGACCGACATCCGTGACCACGAACTCCTGAGTCGGGAGCGGTTCGGGCTTCTGCTTTTCCAACGCGGCCAGCTCACTCCTCAGTCGCTGCCGTTCCGCCTCCAGTTCCTCATCCAGCCACTCGGGCAATTTGTCCGGAACCAAGTCAAACTGCCGCTCGGCAAATGTCGCGATCTGCTGCTCATACGGCGTTCGATCTTCGGGCAGCTTCTGAATCATCCCCTTGATTTCGTCCACGAACTTATCGAACCCTTCGCCCGTGGCATGAGCGAGCAGAACGGGATGTTCGATTTCATGAAGTCGGCGCCTGAGTTCGTCCGTCGCCGCCATCCACGCTTCCCACTGCTCCCAATAACGCTCACGCTCCTTAATCGAAGCGACCGGCACGTCTTCCCTCGGATGCAAGGGGCGGAAGAAGGCTTGTAGTCGAAAGAAATCCTTTTGCAGCAGCGGGTCGAACTTGTGGTTGTGGCACCGAGCACACTTGAGGCCGAGAGCCAGAAAGGCGTCGGCCGTCGTCTCCGTCACATCATCCAACACTTCCTGCCATTGCCCTTCAACGTCCCGCTGGTTCCACTCGTAAATCCAATGCCGCAGGTACATCGTGCCGATGATCGCCTCTCGGTCATCCGGAGCGATCTCATCGCCCGCCAACTGCTCCCGCACGAACCGGTCATACGGCTTATCTTCATTGAACGACCGAATCACATAGTCTCGATAAAGGTGGGCCGCTGGACGAGCGCCATCCGCTCGGTAGCCATCCGAGTCGGCGTAACGGACCAGGTCGAGCCAGTACCGAGCTTGGTTTTCGCCGTAGCTGGACTGCTCGAGCAACTGATCCACCAGTTGCTCGTACCAGCCAGGATCGCTCGCGGCCCATTCTTCCAACTCGGGACGCCAGGCAGGTGGGAGGCCGGTCACCGCGAAATGGACTCGGCGGTACAGGTCTCGAGGCGCGGCCGACTCGGATGGAGCCAATCCTTCCGCCTCCAACCGCTCGAGAATGAAATGATCAATCTCGTTGCGACACCACTCGGAATTCTCCACTTCCGGCACGGCCGGATCCCGCATGGGCTGAATCGCCCACCATTGTCGATCGTCATCCGTAATGTCGGGCAGCGGCTGCAACACTTCGCCCCGAGGCCAGGGGGCCCCTGCCGCGATCCAGGTGGACATCGCCTCGACCAGTTCGTCGTCCAACTTGCCGTCCGGGGGCATTTCGAACGATTCGTGGCGAAGCGCTTCCAGGATCAAACTCTCGTCGGGCGCCCCCGGGACGAGCACCGGACCGGAATCTCCTCCCTGAAGCATGTCGTCTAGCGTGATCAGACGCAGGCTCCCCTCCTGCTTCGAGTCGCCATGACACGAAATGCAGTTCCGCACCAACAGTGGTCGGATGTGGTTCTCGAAGTAGTCCTTGTCCGCGGGTTCTGTCGCGGTGAGAGTCCCCGACACCGCCAGCCAGGCCGAGGCCACCAGGAGCAGCAACCAACGTCGCGATTCGGAAAGAACGAACCGGCAAGAAGTGACCGGAAACCTGTCGGCTGGAAGGAGCATCATGGAATTCAGCAGCAGGTGGGAGGAACGAGGGAAAGTAAGGGAGGGAGGACGCGCCACCACGGACTGGTGGAGCGTCCCTTGTTGACCCTACCGCAGTGCGACGGGGATTTCAATCCTTTTTCTTGCCGATCGCGGCCCCCCGGCCCCCGAGGTCCTGAAATCGCCCAGCCCCGAAATCGCCCAGTCCTGAAATCGATCAGTGACTCGGTCCGCCATCCACGCCCGTCCAATTGGGAGGACCGGGAAAAGCTACCGAACCCGTTTCGCCCAACTCGTCGGAAAACTGCCGGCCAAGCCGCAAGTCCAACTCGGCACGCTCCCGGGGGTAAAAATGTCGGCAAACGCAACTCGCCACGCGCTGCGCCACCGCCTGCCGGTCGAAACAACGCCCGACCGAAATGGTCAGCGAGTAGCGGCTGGAATCCAGCGTCTCTTCCAGCCCTTGAATGGTGACTAACTCTTCGAGAAACTCCAGATAGGTGGCGTGGGGGCGAAGCAGTTCCACGGAAAACTTTCCGCGATTGACGCGGGCCAAGCGAGCCGCATAGTTGGAGAGGTCCGAGTGCCGTCCCGCCAGGGGAGCCCGTCCGGGGCCCCAGGGACCGGAGTACCTTCCTCGTCGAGGAAAGACCGGAAGCTCCTCGGAAAAGTGCACTTCCACATGCTGCCGCTGCTGCTCGTTACAAGTCAATGTGAACTTCATACGGATCCCTGGTGAGGTGATTTGATTCTCCCCTCCGATTGACGTTCATGTCCCGGTGGGTTGCGACGGCCTCACAAACCGTCGCACTCGCTTCCGAGCTTGCCGGTCCCCCCATCCATCTCGGGGAACTTCCGTTGCTGGTTCCATTAGTTAGAGTACATGGCGATGCCTCTTGGACCTGACACAACCGCAGATTCCCAAGTTCGCTCTTCTCGTTCGTTTCCGCCTGTTTCGACTGATCCTGCCATCGTACTGCCGGGAAACCTCCACAGGTAGAGCCCTCCGTCATGGTCGGGTCATGGGTCATTTCCCGTTTCCGTCCCCTCGAGCCCCTTACAGCCCCGGCAGCTTTTTCGCGAAGGACCCTTCATGAATCCACCTCCGTCCGGAAGACCCTCCTCGGGGGGTGAACTGACGATCGCGGCGATTGTCCTCGGGTTGCTGCTCTCACTGGTCATGGGGGCCGCCAATGTCTATTTGGGACTCAGGGCGGGGATGACAGTCTCGGCCTCGATTCCCGCCGCCGTCATCGCGATCGGGATTCTCCGGGGAATTCTGGGGCGACGCTCCATTCGTGAAGCGAACCTGGTTCAGACATCCGCCTCGGCGGGAGAATCCTTGGCGGCGGGGGTAATCTTCACCATGCCGGCTCTGATCCTGGTCAACGAATGGGAGCGTTTCGACTTCTGGACCACCACGCTTGTGGCACTGACCGGCGGTCTGCTCGGCATCCTCTTCATGATCCCCATGCGCCGCGTGTTTGTGGTCGATAATGATGAACTCAAGTTCCCCGAGGCAGTCGCCTGCGCGGAAGTGCTGCGAGCGGGAGAGGGAGATGCCGGGACTGCGGACGAGCCAGAGACCCGAATGGGAATTCCGAGAGACCGCGACGCCGATGGCACCAAGCCTACACTTGAGACCTGGTCTGCAGGCTCTCAAAAAACCTCGCCTGAAAACTCACCCAAAGGCTCGTCTCAACCCGAGTCGGGGGATGGCTCCGGCGTGCAGTATGTCTTCCGAGGGATATTTGTCGGTGGGTTGTTCAAGGTGGCCGAATCGTTTCTGGGAATTCTCCGAGGGAATGTCGAATGGGCCACTCAGATCGGTGGCCGGGTCTTCTACTTCGGCTTCGAAGCGGTGCCGGCCTTGGTGGCCGTTGGTTACATCGTGGGGCTGGGCATCGCCAGCCAAGTCTTTCTGGGGGGAGCCCTCGGTTGGCTGCTCGCCATTCCGCTGTTGGGAACCCAGGGCTTGGAGGAACCGGATGCGGTCGAACTGGCCAACGAACTTTGGTCCACGCAGGTTCGTTACATCGGCGTCGGGGCGATGGTGGTGGGAGGAGTCGCCTCGATCTGGCATGTCCGCCGCGGCCTCGTTTCGGCCACGGCACAGTTGATCCGGGCCATTCGGGACCGCCACTCGTCCACTCGAGTTCCGGCCGAGGAGCAGGACTTGCCCGGACCGGCGATTGCCTTGTTGGGCCTGGTTTGCATCGGGCTGACCGGAGGCGTCTATTACCAAATGCTGCATCACCATTTGGGGGTCACTCTGCTGACCACGGGCATCATGATCGTGATGTCGTTCTTCTTCACGGCCGTGGCCAGTTACATCGTCGGGTTGGTCGGCAATTCGAACAGTCCGGTTTCGGGCATGACGATTACCGCGGTGTTGGGAACCGCACTCTTGATTTCGGTCTTCGGTTACGGGGGGTCCGACGGGATCTTGGCCACGCTGGGAGTCGCCGGAATTGTCTGCTGCGTCGCCTGCACCTCGGGAGACGTCTGTAATGACCTGAAGACGGGCCATTTGGTCGGCGCGTCGCCTCGGCTGCAGCAACTCATGCAGGTCCTGGGGGTCTGCGTCGCCGCCTTCGTGATGGCACCCGTGATGACCGTGCTCCACGAATCGTCGGATGGGATAGGCAGCCGAGATTTACCGGCCCCGCAAGCCGGCTTGTTCGCCGCCCTGACGGAAGGCTTCTTCCGTGACCAACCACTCCCCTGGGACATGGTCGGCTGGGGGG
>JBJHCD010000062.1:0-12639 GCA_050485845.1 Pirellulaceae bacterium
ATCCAGACGCGCATCGATCTGGCCGCAGGGCAGGAACGCGAGATCGTGTTCATCTTCGGCGCGGCCCGCGACGCCGCCGAAGCGCGGCAGTTCATCCAGCGCTGCGGCGGTCGCGCGGGTGCGCGGCAGGCCCTGGTAGCGGTGTGGGTACACTGGAACCGCACCCTCGGAGCGGTCAACGTGGTTCCGTCCATGACGGCGCGGAAGGTACCCGTCGCGCGCATCGGTGAAACGACCGGTGCCGGGCCGCGCCCGGCGCGTCAGCGAGCGTCGCGCAGCTCTCGGCGCAGCTCGGCGATCTCGTCGCGGAGACGCGCGGCGTACTCGAACTTCAGCTCGACCGACGCCTCGTGCATCTCTTCCTCGAGCGTCTGGATCAGGCGTGCGAGCTCCTGCTCGGGGAGCGAGGCAAGGTCGCGCTGTACCTTCTCGCGCTCGCGCTGACGCCGGCGGTCCTTGCCCGGAACCGGCGCTCCGCCGTCGGGACGCAGCAGCGTGAGGATGTCGCCGACCGCCTTGCGGATGGTCTGCGGGTTGATGCCGTGCTCGGTGTTGTAGGCGATCTGGAGTTGGCGACGGCGCTGGGTCTCGCTGATGGCTCGCTGCATCGACGCGGTCACCCGATCGGCATACAGCAACACTTTGGCTCGCACATTTCGAGCAGCCCGTCCGATGGTTTGAATCAAGGAAGTTTCGCTGCGGAGAAACCCTTCCTTGTCCGCGTCGAGAATCGCGACCAACGACACCTCGGGCAGGTCGAGCCCTTCGCGCAGGAGGTTCACGCCGACCAACACGTCAAACCGCCCCTCACGCAAATCACGCAGCAGTTCAACGCGTTCAAAAGCATCCAGCTCACTGTGCAGCCACTTGCAGGCGACTCCCTGCTCGTTGAAATAAGTGGAAAGGTCCTCGGCCAACCGCTTCGTCAAAGCGGTCACCAGCGTCCGTTCCTTCACGGCGGCACGTTCTCGGATCTGTTCCAGCAGATGCACGACCTGCCCGCGCGCCGGCACAACCTCCACTTCCGGGTCCAGCAACCCGGTCGGTCGAATCACCTGCTGCACGATCTCGCCGCCAGAGCGTGACAGTTCATAGGGACTCGGAGTAGCCGAGACAAAGACGGTCTGACCGAGCATCTGTTCCCACTCTTCAAACTTCAACGGCCGGTTGTCCAGCGCGCTGGGAAGCCGGAAACCATGGTCGACCAGATTCAGCTTGCGACTCCGGTCCCCTCCATACATCGCCCGAATCTGCGGAACCGTCACATGCGACTCGTCGATAATGACCAGATAATCCTTGGGAAAAAAGTCCAGCAGCGTGAAAGGACGCTCCCCCGGCGCTCGCCCCGACAACGCGCGACTGTAGTTCTCGATGCCGGGACAATGTTGAGTTTCCAGCAACATCTCCATGTCGAATCGGGTCCGAGCACTCAATCGCTGAGCTTCCAATAGCTTCCCTTCATTTCGGAACTCGCGAAGTCGCTGCTCCAATTCCTCCTTGATCTGCTCGACCGCTCGTCCGATCCGCTCCTCCGGCATGACGAAGTGTTTCGCCGGATAGATGAACAGCTGATTTTGATTGCCGATCGTCTCACCGGTCAGAGGATTGATATAAGCAAGCTGCTCGACCTCATCCCCCCACAACTCGACTCGATAAGCGAACTCTTCATAGGAGGGCCATATTTCAAAACAGTCCCCCCGCACGCGAAAAGTACCGCGTTGGAAGCTGACGTCGTTCCGCTCGTATTGGATTTCCACCAACCGCATCAAGATTTCATCACGATCCACCTGCTCACCCCGCATCAGGGATACCATCATGGACCGATAGTCTTCCGGCGACCCCAAGCCGTAAATGCACGAGACGCTGGCCACCACAATCACGTCCTTCCGGCTGACGAGAGCGCTGGTCGTCGCCAACCGGAGCCGGTCAATCTCGTCATTGATGGCGGCATCTTTTTCGATGTAGATATCTTTCTGGGGGATGTAGGCTTCCGGCTGATAGTAGTCGTAGTAGCTGACGAAATACTGCACGGCGTTGTGCGGAAAGAATTCGCGAAACTCGCTGTACAGTTGGGCCGCCAGCGTCTTGTTGTGAGACAACACCAAGGTGGGACGCCGAATCTGCTGGATCACGTTGGCCATCGTAAAGGTCTTGCCGGACCCCGTGACCCCGAGCAGAACCTGGTTCTGCTTCCCCGCTTCCAGCCCCCGCACCAGCTCCGCAATCGCCTTGGGCTGATCCCCCGCCGGCTCAAAGGGATTCTGTAATTGAAACTCCACGCGTTCTCTTTCCATCGCTCAGGTAACTTCCCAGAGACCAGACTCGAATGTCACTGTCCCGAATGTCACGGGCCCGACTCTTACTGGCCCTCGTCGACTCGAACCAACAACAGCGGACGCATCCGTTCCAAGGTCTTCACCCCGATCCCATGAATTCGAAGCAAGTCGTCGGGGCGGCGAAACAGCCCCTCCCGCTCGCGAGATTCCACGATCCGCCGAGCAATCGTTTCGCCGACTCGCGGCAACAACGTCAGCTCGGCCCATGTGGCTTCATTCACGTCGACCTGGAATGAAAGTGGGCCATGACTCGTCTTTTCCCAGTCCACCATTCCCCGCGGGTGCCAGACGTTTCCTCCACACCAGATCCAGATGCCCGCCAACCCAAACAGGAACCAGACCGCCAGTACGGCCTCCTGCCGAGCCGTCAGTGGCCTTGTCGCCGGCGACAAGGGTTGGAAAGAATCGGCTTGATTCTCCCCCCCACGCTTTCTCTCCCACCACTTCCGTTTCATGGTCACTCTCCCGGTTCCGACGGATTCTGGTGTATTATGCACACCAGCAGGGCCAGGGACGAGCCATGCACCCGATCCAAATCCAAAAGGACTCGGAAGTAAAACAGGAACCAGTCACTCATTCAGGACGTGAAGCCGCGGGAACGGGACGAAAGGAATGAGACTGGGGGAATGGGATTTTGGGCCAATGGGACTGGAGAACCAGGACGAAGTGAGGAGCCGCGAAGCGACATGGAGTTTCGACAAATCGAATGGGACGCCGGTCTGGCCGACGACTGCCGGCAAGTGGTCCGCCTTGCGGTCCGCGAAGACCTGGACCGCTGGCAAGACTGGACCACGCTGGCCCTCATCCCGCAGGGTGCCCGCGGGGAATCCGAAATAGTCGCTAGACACTCGGGCATACTTGCCGGGCTGAAGGCGATTCCTCTGGTGCTCGAGGAGATGCAGACCCAGCTCCAGTGGGAACCCGTCCATACGGAAGGGAGTCGAGTTCGGTCGGGTGAAACGGTGGGCCGCCTGCGTGGGTCCCTTCGCGACATGCTGGTCGCGGAACGCCCGCTGCTCAATCTAATCGGCCGACTCTCCGGCATCGCCACTCTGACCGATCAATATGTGCGGCAAATCGCGGGGCTGGCGGCCGGAATTTACGACACCAGAAAAACGACCCCCGGTTGGCGACGTCTTGAGAAGTATGCGGTGCGGTGCGGAGGAGGGAGAAATCATCGCACGGGGCTGTTCGACGCGATTCTGATCAAAGACAACCACCTCGCACTGGCCGGGCTGGCTCGCGAACCCGCCGCCGCCATACGCCAAGTTCGCGAGTATCTCGGCGAACTGGCTTCCCACTACCCGGATCTCCAACAGCTTCCGATCGAGATTGAAGTCGATGATCTCGACCAGTTCCGCTCGGCCCTGGAAGCGCGGCCCGACATCATTCTGCTGGACAACATGACGCCGACCCAGCTGCGGGAAGCAGTCGAGTACCGGGACCGCATCCAGCCCGCCACCCAATTGGAAGCCTCTGGGGGCGTCAACCTGGAGACAGTCCGAGGAATCGCCGAGTCGGGCGTGGAGCGGATCAGCGTCGGAGCCATCACGCACTCAGCCGTCAACTTCGACGTGGCCCTCGATATCCGCCACCCGAGCGGGAACTCGTAGGACTCCAGCCCGTCTCTTTGAATTCCAGCACATAAGGCGGGCCAGTGCCCCCCCTGAGCAACAACACCGACCCAGAGCCAGGGATCCTCGAGGGCGCCAGACACAGCCATCTTCGAGGTAACCACCCACCAGCTACTCGGGGGAAGGGAGTTGGCTCGGCTCCTCTCGCTCACCGCGGCGGACATTACTTTTCAGTCGCCGGCTTCCAGCCCCGTGTGTCAGGGACCTGACGTCTCAGGGGCCCGGTTTTTCAGGGGCCCAGTCGAGCACGGCGAAGTCGGCGCTCGGCACGAAGGCGAGCGCGACGCTTGATCTCGCTCGGCTTCTCATAATACTCACGGCGTCGCATTTCTTTCTTGATACCGCTTCGCTCCACCAACTTGCGGAAGCGGCGAACCGCGTCTTGGATACTTTCGCGTTCCCGGACAATCAAGCGAACCATTCGGCCTCCTAATACATTGAACGACCATTTGAAGTAGTGATTGCTAGTAGACGACAAGTCAATAGTCGGCGATGAGTTTAACTCACTCGACCGCCAGCTGTCCAGTCACTTTCCGGTCACTTTTGGCGGATCCGCCCGCAAAAGGCGGGTGGAGCGGGCCTCATTCTTCCAGATACCTCGGAGGGAGTCGCCCCTGCCCGAGAAGCTTTTCCGGTAATTCGGCTAACGGAGGCGGCGCCGACAGGCCGATCCCAAATCGAGCCCCGGTTGAGGGAACCGCAACTTCGATTCAGGGCGAAACCCGCGTCCCAGACCCGCGTTCCAGACCCACTCGCGAGACCCGTTGGCGATGTCTGTCTCACCGTCCGCACCTGCCGCTCCCTCTCTGCTGGAGGAACTTGACGCCCGACAGGACGACGTCCTCCAGCAACTCGATGACCTGAATCAACGCGTCGAGGCCCTCCTGCGGGCTCACGGAGCGAAAATGCCCAAATCCCCTCAATCCCCACTGGGCAACACCCCGACCGACGCCTCCTCGGAAGCGGATCGCCCGTCCGCTCGTCTCGAGGGGGTCAGCGACCAGGCGGCATGAGGTCCCGATGGCCTTCAACCGCGGCAGTTTCCGCTTCCGTTTTTGCTTCAGGCTGCGCTTCCGCTGCGGGTTTCCTTCAGCCGCAGGTTCCGCATCACGTGCGGGTTTCCTTCACTGACCGTGATGGCGATCCAATTTTCCCGAGTGGCGAATGGCGCGGATCACTCGAAGCCCCAGCACGAGACTCACCAGCATCCCCGCCACCCCCAGCACCGAAATCCGGTGGAGCCCGAAATACCAAGTCTCCGTTCCGAAGAGCAAGGGGGGAACTTCTCGGCTGAGCAGCAAGGCGGAACCGAGAAACAGAGCGCTGGCCAGCATTCCCATTACCAGCCGGTTCACCGAAGGCTCCAGCCCCCGATGGTCCAGGTGAACGTCAAATTTACCGGCCTGGACCTGGTCCATGATCTCGACGACCCGCTGCGGCACGATCTCCGCCAACTGCTCCATCGCCACGTAAGCTCGATGCAACTTCTGCAAGCGACGGCGAGGTGACAATCGGCGGAGCAACATTTTGCGGTGGAACGGCCGCATCAGCTCCATCAAGCTGAACTTCGGACTGAGCAGCCGCGTGGTCCCCTCCAGCGAGATCAGTACCTTGACCAACATCCCCACCTGGGGCGGCAGCGAGATGTGGTGGGTTCGCAGAATCTCGACCATATCCTGCAGCGCGCCGCTCAAACGAAATTGGTCGAGTGATTGATTGGCATAAGCCCCCACGAAATCGGCGATATCCGTGTTCAGGGCGTTGATATCCAGATTGGGGGGAGCATTTCCGACTCGGCGAATCAAGGCGGTCAGCAGGACCACGTCCCGCTCCACAATCGCCATCAGCATCTCCTCAATCGTCTCCCGCAATCGCTCGTCCAACCTCCCCACCATGCCGAAATCCAAGAGCCCGATGACATTGCCCGGCATGATCAGAATGTTGCCCGGATGGGGATCGGCGTGGTAGAAGCCGTGAGTGAAGATCATGTCGAGATAGAGTCGCCCGCCACGCCGAGCGAGCATTTCCAGGTCGGCCCCCGATTCGAGCAAACGCCCCGTCTCATTCAGCGAGATTCCTTCCAACTGCTCCATGGTCAAGACGCGCGACGTACACCAGTCGCTGTACGGCAGCGGCAAGCGAATCGTGGGATCCTTCTGGAAAATCTGCGAGAACTGCAGGATGTTGCTCTCCTCCCGACTAAAGTCGAGTTCCCTGCGCAGAGTTCTCGCCATTTCAGTGGCCGTGGCCACGGGACGGTAAGGAGCGAACTCCGGCAGACGCTCGGCCAACATCGCCAATCCCAACAAGACATCCAGGTCCTCGTCGACCTTCCGGGAAATCCCCTCGTGCTGAACCTTCACCACCACGAGTTCCCCCCCCAGGAGCTGCGCTCGGTGAACTTGGCCAATGGAAGCGGAAGCAAACGGTTCCGGCTCAAAATGGGCGAAAATCTCCTCGATCGGCTGCCGCAATTCGTCTTCCACCAAGGCCCGCACGGCATCCGCGGAATCGGCGGGAGTCTGACGCTGCAGCTGCCGCAACTCTTCCGCCAAAGCCACCCCCACAATGTCTGGTCGAGTACTGAGGAGCTGTCCCAATTTGATGAATGTCGGCCCTAACTCGGTCAATGCCAAGCGGATCCGCTGCTCCTGAGTCAGCCGAGCGAGCGCCTGTCCCTGGCGATCCTTCAACTTATCCTTGAAGAAGTCCATTTGCAGGCGGCTGATCCAATCGGCCAATCCGTATTTGCTGAGCACGGAGATGATCTCCGTCCAGCGTTTCAAGTTGCGATACAGTTGCGGAATGGTGCCGATTTTCATGCTTGCTCCGAGCGGCTGGACCGTCCCCTCGATTGTCCTCCTTCTAGTGTAGTTCACATCGCTGGCTGCTGGACGACGGTTCTGGTAGGGTGTGGCAACTTGAAATCGCCAATTCACCACCACTCAGCCGATACGCCCTCCCCAACACCATCCACGTTCAATAAAGGATGAATGCATGCAGTTCGTGGCTCGCCGTTATGATACGAAGGAGCTGGTCCGCTGCCAGATCCAGCAGGGAGTGATCAGCGGCTTGGTCCCTCTACTCGGGCAAGATCCTGGCCGTCCCTCCCCTTCTTCCATCCCGTGGGTGGCCCCTGGGCTGGTTGATCTGCAAATCAATGGCTACGGTGGTCGCGAGCTGACCGACCCGGAGGTAACTTCCGATCAGGTGCGACAAATTTCTCTCGCATTGGATCGGGACGGAGTCACGTCCTACTGCCCGACGGTCACCACCCAAAGCCGGCAGCTCCTGCGGCACTCGCTGGCCACCATCGCCACATCGTGCGAGCAGTTTCCCGAAGTACAAGCTCGCGTGGCGGGAATCCACTTGGAAGGCCCCTATATCGGACGAGAAGATGGACCTCGAGGGGCTCATCCACTCGCCCATTGCCGCCCGCCGAACTGGAGCGAATTTCAAGAACTTCAAGACGCCGCCCAGGGTCTTATTCGGCTCGTCACCCTCTCCCCCGAATATGAGGAAAGCCCCGACTTTATTCGTCGAGCGGCCGAGCAGGGAATTCTGGTGGCGATCGGCCATACCGCCGCCACCGCGGAACAAATCCGTGAGGCGGTCGACGCAGGCGCTCGACTCAGCACCCACCTGGGCAACGGGGCCCACGGGCAGATCCGACGTCACCCGAATTACATCTGGGAGCAATTGGCCGAGGACCGGCTGACGGCCAGCCTGATCGTGGACGGCCACCACCTCCCGGCCAGCGTGGTTCAGTGCTTTGTTCGAGCCAAGACGGCCGAACGCTGTATTCTGGTCAGCGACATCACGGGTTTGGGGGGAATGCCGCCGGGTCGCTACGAGACCAGCCTGGGGGCCGTTGAGATTCTCGAGGATGGCCGCCTCGTCATCGCCGGGCAACGGCAACTGCTGGCGGGAGCCGCGCTACCCATGACCGTGGCCCTCCCGAATGTCATGCGGTTCGCACAGCTTTCATTGCCGCAAGCGATCGACATGGCTTCCATCCGCCCCGCGCGACTGATCGGCATCCCACCCGCGCGACTCGAAGTCGGATCTCGAGCCGATCTCATTCTGTTTCAGCTTGATCTCGACACGCTCGACACCAGCCCCATGGAAATCGTAACCACGATCAAGCAGGGAGTCGTCTCCCATGGCGAGATCCCCACCTCGGCCAAGCTTGCCGACTCGGAAACTCAGAGAGCCTAACATTACAGGCTTGCCTGCGAGCCGATGTCACGGTGACGGGCTTTTCCCGCGAGTTCGGGCCATTCCACGGGGTTGGCGCAGGCACTCTCGGTACAACCGCGGGGCAACTTGCCAAATTCCCATCATGTCGGGGGCCCATCAGGCCGGGGCCGAACGAACCCTCATGTTGCTTTTCGAAACCTGAGCCAGCTCAAGGGGCTCCGAATCCGAGCCCGATTTCGGTCAGGCAGCCCGTACCGACCGTCCCATCCGTGATCCGGAACATCTCGGGATATCGATCCACCCAGCCCTGGTTTCCGGCCGGACAATATTGTCGCCCATTTCCTTCAATGGCGGCAACCGTCGGCATTCGGGCGGCGACGGCGGCCGAATGGAGAAATGAGGCACCGACACAGGTCAGGTCCTGGACACAGAGAAACATGCGGTATTTTTGAGCTGCCGCACCCATCAGCAGCGCTTCGGTCTGCCCCTTGCACGCCTTGAGGGCCACGCCCGAATATCCTTGCTCGCGAGCCAACAACAACGATTCGAAGTCAACCAACGACTCGTCAATCACCACCGGCTTGATCTTTGCCACGTCGTGCATCCGATTCTCGGGATAGGATCGCAGATCGCGGTGAGTCGGTTGTTCAATGTATTGCACTCGGTCCAGGGCCGCCGGTGCCACCTCGCCCGTCTGGGCGAGAAAGTCCAGCACGTATTGGGAATTGGCACACTTCTCGTTGAAGTCGAGTGAATACCACCAGGTCGAGCAGCCACGCTGGGCCTGCGCGGCCACCGCCACTCGCTCGACCGCCGCCACTCGAGCCACATCCCACTGGAGGTCATCCCCGGCGAGCTTGATTTTGAGATGAGTCAGCCCGTTATGAGGGATCCACTCCGCCAGAGTCTCCGGCAATCCATCTCCGACGGGGGTCGTCACATCCGCCTCATCCAGCGGATCGAGGGCTCCCACCAGATGATAGAGTGGAAGGCGCGGCTGAGGCTGGGCAAGCGTGTACTGGTCGAGGTACTCGCCACGGAAATCATCCCCCAAATAGAATGACAGATCCGAGTTCACGTATGCCTTCCCCAGCAAGCAAAACGAATTCTGCCCGTGAACTCGACCATACGCATCGTGGATCGCCGCTTCCAAGGGACTGGCGGCCAACAGGACCGCCAGACCGGGCATCGACTCGCTCAGCCCCATCGCCTGGGTCACTCGGTCTGCTTGAGCCCGATAGTCCCGCGAGCGACGGTGAGTCAACTCGAGAGGATGCCCAAGATCTTGGGGATCCCGAGCCGACTCGACCAGCGTCGTCGCCAAGGTCACGAGTCCCTTCAGCGTCTCCTCGCCCGACACGGTTTGTGACGGCCAAGACCAGGCATTGGACATGGGCATCGACCCGTAACCACGTGCCCGGTTTCCTTGGCGAGTCTCCACGTCGACGGTCACGTCGGCAATCACCGCGTCCTCGACAACTCGGCCGCCAAACTTAATCGGCGTGCGGTACTGGATCCGCCGAGTCTGGATCGCGGCATCCACGATCCGGACATCGGTTTCGCGGGTGGCAGGCAGGTCCGTCATTGTCACTCCGTATCAAGTCCGAGTCATTCCGCGTCAAGCCGGGGCAGTATCAAGCCGGGGCAGTATCAAGCCGGGGCAGTATCAAACCGGGGCAGTATCAAACCGTGGCAGTATCAAACCGGGGGCTATCCGTATCCAGTCGCGGCGATCCAGGGCACGTTGTATTCCGTCGGCTCGCGGGCGAGCCTTGCATTCGATCGATACGCGGTGCGTGAATTCCGGCGGGAGCCGAAGTCAAACGAGCCCTTTGCGAACGGCCCAGACGGCGGCTTGCGTACGATCGGACACACCGATCTTCCGCAGAATATGCTGAACGTGCTCCTTGACCGTCTCGTAGCTGATGCTCAGCGACTGAGCGATTTCCTTGTTGGTCAGGCCGAGTGCCAACTGCCGCAGGACTTCGCTTTCGCGTTGGGTCAATGGCACTTCCACGTCAGCGGCTAGTCGGGGAGTCGCCAGGGCCCCGGTCACTCGACGCAGCTCCTCGCGAGTCCAAGCGTCTTCACCGGCGGCAACCCGCTTGATGGCGTCCAGCAGGGCATCACGCCCCAGCCCCTTCAGCAGGTAACCGACCGCGCCCAAGGCGACGGCTCGAGCGACATAGGTGGGGTTGTCGTAGGCCGAGAAAATCAAGACGGGGAGTTCGGGGTGATCGAGCTTGATTCGCCCCAAGGTCTTCAGCCCGTCTCCATCGGCAATGCGAATATCGAGCAGCACCACGTCGGGACGCAGCTCATCGGTCATCCGCACCGTCTCTTCTCCGGTGCAAGCCTCACCGATCACTTCGATCTCCGTCCCCTCCAAAACACTCTTCAGCCCACATCGCACTACTTCATGATCATCCGCGATCAATAATCGAATCGCCATGACAACTCTCCCTCCATTTTTGAATCCAAATTCTTTCCGCCAGTCGTCCACCGGTGCTGCCGGAGGTTCCGGTCGAGTTTGGCTGGTGGTGGGACATCAGCCCCCCCTTGCCATATCCCAGCCCACCCTAGTCACAACGAACCCCACAAGTCGGTCGTCAAACCATCGCTCGGGCCGGTTGTCGCCCTCTTACTCTCTGCGAGTCGATGGAGTTTCGGACCGCCGAGCCGGAACGTGGGTGATTCGATCCCCCCTCCCAGCTCATCCTCCAATAGTATCATATAAACTAAAGCTATTCGATACTCCCTAGCCAGGGGAGTTTTTCGAAATCCTTGACCCCGATAGCTTCCCCTGCCACCCGCGATAGGCGGGAAATGGGGACTCACAACGGCTACAATCGGAGCCCTCATTTTTACCAGAGGGCCACTTGGCTGACTACCATGGGGGGACATGGCAACTCGCCGGGAACGTGGCCGAGTCACTCGGGAGATTCCCGCTCTCTGCTTGACCCGCGCTAAACGGACGGAACACAATAAAACGCAATCAGCGGGCAACCGGAAACCTCACCACCCCGCCCCCCCTGACTCCTGACTCCTGACTCCTGACTCCTGACTCCTGAACTCTGAAAACTGACTCCTCACTCCTGAAAACTGAAAACTGAAAACTGAACACCGCACATTGGGAGATTCGACATGACTCGGATGCCTTGGATAAACAGAACGACACTGACAGCTGGAGCGACATGGCTGGTGCTATCCATGTCGAGCACCGCACTCCTACAGGCGGAGAACTGGCCCTCCTGGCGCGGCCCGCTCGGAAACGGCATTTCAACCGAGACCGATCTAGCCACATCGTGGAGCACCACGGAGAACGTGGCTTGGCGAGTTCCCCTTCCGGGTCAAGCAGGAGCCACCCCCGTGATTTGGGACGACCATATTTTCCTGACCTCCGTCGATGACGACCAGCTGATCCTGATCTGTTTCGGAACGGACGGCGAGGAGCGTTGGCGCCGGACGGTGGGAGTGGGTGATCGGGTCGTGCGAGGTGACGAGGGGAACATGGCCTCACCCTCCCCGGTGACGGATGGCCAGCACGTCTGGTCCTTCATGGGCAACGGAGCGATCTTGTGCTGCGACTTCGACGGGAACGAGGTTTGGCGTTCCGATTTGAACGAACGATTCGGGCCATTCGACATCGCCTTCGGCATGTCGTCGACTCCCGTTCTGCACGGGGAGCGTCTCTTTTTCCAATTCATTCATGGCGACGGGGACGCGTCGACACATGAAGCACTTGTCGTTTCGCTCGACAAGAAGACCGGCGAAGAGATTTGGCGATCCCCTCGAATCACTGGAGCCCACACGGAAAACGAGCATTCCTACTCGTCCCCCATCCTGTATGACTTTGCGGGACTCACCTATCTGGTGACTCATGGCGCGGACTATACGATCGCCTACGATCTGGAGAATGGTGAGGAGCTTTGGCGACTAGGGGGGCTGAATCCGCATGATGATCCCCGCCGGCCCTACCATCCGACGTTGCGTTTCGTGGCGACTCCAGCGGCCGCCGAAGGCATCATCGTGGTGCCGACCGCCAAGAACGGCCCCATCTTCGCCATCCGTCCCGACCTGAAGGGGAACTTGACCGGGAGCGACGAGGCCCTGCTGTGGCTCCGTCCCGACAACACGCCCGATGTCCCCTCGCCGCTTATTCTAGACGACTTGGTGTACCTCTGCCGCGAGTCCGGCATCTTGCTGTGCGTCGATCGGAAGACGGGCGAACAGGTCTACATGGAGCGAACCCACGACCAGCGTCATCGCGCTTCCCCCGTTTATGCCGACGGAAAGATTTACTTGTCCGCTCGAGATGGCCGAGTCACCGTGGTGCAACCGGGGCGTGAGTTCAAGATGCTCGCGGTGAATGACCTGGGAGAAGACCTCTCCGCTTCCCCCGCCATTTACAAGGGGACGATCTACCTGCGAACATTTGACGCCCTGTGGGCGATTCGCCCATAGAAACC
>JBJHCD010000063.1:0-8389 GCA_050485845.1 Pirellulaceae bacterium
TCGCGAGCCCAGGCCGTGGCCAGGGCATCGGCTTCCATGCACGTCCGGGTAACCACGGTCACCGAGCCCAGGCCATGTTCGACCGGGTAACCGGTGCGTGGATCGATCGTGTGCGAAACCCACTTCCCATCGATATGGCGAACGTTTCGATAATCACCCGAAGTCGCCAAGGCCCGGTCTGTTAGTTCGAGGGCCCTTTGCAACCGCCGGGAGTCAACCCGCGGTGATTCAATCCCGATCCGCCAGGCGACACCGGGCTCCTTCTCGCCCCGCGTTACCACTTCGCCTCCGATTTCCACCAGGAAGTTGGTCAGGCCGCGCTGCTCGAGTAGTCGAGCGACCTGGTCGACGCCGAACCCCTTGGCAATCCCGGAGAGGTCGACATAACAATCCGGGTGCTGTTTGCGGAGGGCGGGGGGATCGAGCCGAACGTCAAGTCCCTGGTATCCGACGTGCTGTAAAGTCGTCTCGATTTGATTCGGATCGGGAGGCCCCTCGGGACGTTCGGGCCCGAATTGCCAGAGGTTGACCAGCGGACCGACGGTGACGTCGAATGCGCCATCGGTCAGACGGCTGATTCGCTGAGCCTCGGCCACCACCTCGGCGGTCTCCGGAGAAACGGGGAACCAATCGGTTTCCCGCGAACGATTGAATCGAGAGAGTTCCGAATCCTCGCGCCAGGTCGACATTTGGTCGTTAACCAGCTCCAGGCACTCATCAATCTCGGCCTGCAGTTGCTCAACGTTGTCCACCGGATCGGCGACTCGGATCGAGTAGTTTGTGCCCATGGTGGAACCTTGCAGCGATTCCACCGGTGACTGGGCCGCGCCGATCGCTGAGAGCATGATGACCGTAACCGCGAAGCCGAGACAGCCAAGCAGCCAAGCGGGGCGTCGCGAAGCACACGATGCCCATGGGACCAGCGGGCTCGCGAGCCAGGACGGAACATCAGTACGAGCAGGCTCGGTCACCAGCCGGCAAACAACAGCGTGGTCAGTGACAGCATTGACGCTGACACGGTAGTCCGTGACAGGGCATTCAGTGACCCGGTATTCAGTGGCTGGGGAGTCAGTGGTGGAGGGCATCAGCCGCCAAAGTCATCGTAGGCGATGTTTTCGGGTTCCACCCCGAGATTGTCGAGCAGTTTTTCGACCGCCTGCAACATCATGGGGGGACCGCAGATGTAGTACTCGCAATCTTCCGGTGCTTCATGATCCTTGAGATAGAGGTCATACAGCACATTATGGATGAATCCGGTGGGGCCGGTCCAGTTATCTTCCGGCATCGGCTCGGAGAGAGCGACGTGGAAGCTGAAGTTGGGGTTTTCTCGAGCAATCTCCTCGAACTCTTCGTGGTAGAACATTTCCCGGAAGCTGCGGGCCCCGTACCAGTACGAGACCTTCCGTTTGGTGTTGCGACGCTTGAAGAGTTCGAAGATATGGGAGCGGAGAGGGGCCATGCCGGCACCACCCCCGATGTAGATCATCTCGGCCTCGGTGTCCTTGATGAAGAATTCTCCATAAGGGCCCGAAATCGTGCATTCATCTCCAGGCTTCAGGTTGAAGATGTACGAGGAGACTTTCCCCGGGGGCAAGTGAGGGGCTCGGGGGGGCGGAGTGGCGATGCGGACATTCAGCATGATGATCCCTTTTTCGCCCGGGTAGTTCGCCATCGAGTAAGCTCGGAAGACCGGCTCCTCCACCCGCGACTGCAGATCCCACAATTTGAATTTATCCCAGTCACCGCGGAATTTTTCTTCCACGTCGAAATCGGAGTAATTCACGTGGTGGGGGGGAACTTCAATCTGAATGAAGCCACCCGGCTTGAAGTTGACGCTTTCGCCGACGGGAAGCTCGAGCACCAGTTCCTTGATAAAGGTGGCCACGTTGCGGTTCGAACGAACCTTGCAGACCCACTTCTTTGTTTCAAAGACTTCGTCGGGAACCTGGATCCGCATGTCCTGCTTGACACCGACCTGGCAGGAGAGACGGACTCCCTCGCGTGCGTCTCGCCGATTGATGTGACCTTTTTCCGTCGGGAGAATCTCTCCCCCCCCCTCGAAAATCTTCACCTTGCACTGAGCACAGGTTCCCCCGCCGCCGCAAGCCGACGAGACGAAGATTCCCTGGTTGGCCAAGACGCCCAGCAATTTATCGCCCGCGGGAACGATCAGTTCCTTCTCGTCGTTGACCAGGATCTTGACGTCCCCCGAGGCGACCAGCTTCGACTTGGCCACGAGGATCAGGCCCACCAGGGCCAAGACCACCACGGTGAACATCGAGACACCGATCAGGATTTCCGACATTCCTTGCAATATTCCGCTCATGAGATCTCAGTTGCCATCGCAGTATCAGTTTAGAACAGGTCGGCGCCGGATCGGGATCGAGCCGGCGGGCAATATCTATCCGCGGTTACCCGCCGGACTAGAGCTGGATTCCGGAAAAGGCCATGAAGGCGAGGGCCATCAAGCCGACCGTGATAAAGGTGATCCCCAGGCCTCGGAGTCCCGGGGGGATGTCGCTGTACTTCAGTTTTTCGCGGATGCCGGCCAGTAGGACGATTGCCAAAGCCCAACCGACTCCCGATCCGAATCCAAAGATGACGCTCTCGGTGAAGTCATAATCCCGCTCGACCATGAACAGCGTCCCTCCCAGAATCGCGCAGTTGACCGTGATCAACGGGAGAAAGATGCCCAGGGCGGTGTAAAGGGCGGGGACGAAGCGGTCGAGCGTCATTTCCAGGATTTGCACCATGGCGGCAATGACGCCGATGTAGCTGATCAATCCGAGGAAGGTCAGATCGACGTCACTGATGCCGGCCCAGGAAAGTCCTCCTTCCTTGAGCAGGTACTGGTAGATCAGGTTATTGGTGGGGACGGTAATTGTCTGGATGACGATCACGGCGATCCCCAATCCGATGGCCGTCTTCACGTTCTTGGAGACGGCCAGGAAGGTACACATGCCGAGGAAAAAGGCGAGCGCCAGATTCTCGACAAAGACAGCTCGCATGAAGAGGCTAAGGTACTGTTCCAACATGTCTGGTTACTCCTCCTCGATCTGATTCGGCTTGTAGGTCCGCAGGATCCAGATGAACAGGCCGATGACGAAAAACGCACTCGGCGGGAGAAGCATCAATCCATTCGGCACGTACCAGCCACCCAGGTTGACCGAGGTCATGACGTTGATCCCGAACAGCGTTCCCGAACCGAAGAGTTCCCGGAAAAAGCCGACCACCAGAAGAATCAGGCTGTATCCGATGGCATTCCCCAAGCCGTCGAAGAAGCTGAGCGTGGGGCCGTTCTTCATCGCGAACCCTTCCGCTCGCCCCATCACGATGCAGTTGGTGATGATCAAGCCGACGAAGACGGAAAGCTGGCGGCTGACATCAAACAGGAAGGCCCGCAGGAACTGATCGACCAGGATCACCAGCGAGGCGATGATCGTCATCTGCACGATGATCCGGATGCTCGTCGGGATGTATGTTCGAATAACGCTCACCGCGACGTTCGAACAGACCAGCACGAAGATCACCGCCAAGCACATGACCAGGGACGTTTCCATCTTGGTGGTAACGGCCAGGGCCGAGCAGATTCCGAGCACCTGCAAGGCGATCGGGTTGTTGTTGAAAAGCGGGTCGAAGAGGGCGTCCATCGCCTTGGACTTAGCCATCACTACCTCCTTCCGCCGAGAGCAATTCCGGTTGCTCGTAAGCGTTCTGTAAGAAGGGCCGGAATCCTTTTTCGCCGAACCAGAATTCAAGCATGTTCGTTACGCCGTTGGCGGTAATCGTGGCCCCCGAGAGCCCGTCCACTCGGAAATCAGCCTGAGGATCATCCGAGGAGACGGTCCCCTTGGCGACCTGCATGCGGACATTCCACTGATCGTCAAACAGACGTTTGTCGTCACGCCACTGGGCCTTCCAGCGAGGGTTATCCACCTCGCCTCCCAACCCCGGCGTCTCGCCATGCTCGTAAAACGTGAGACCTCGGATCATGATCGCCTCCGGTCCTTCGCTCACCGATTGGGCATCCAGCGACATGAATCCCCAGAGGGTTGACCAGAGTCCGTAGCCACGGATGGGAAGCACCAACTGATCCACCTTTTCCCCGGACTCGTCCATGATCAAGTAAACATACGAGTAATTCTCGCGGCGTCGAACTCGAGCGGGATCGTCGCTCTGGCTGAGTCGCTGACTCAAGTCCGGGTCCCGAATGGCTCGCCGCTGATCGAACTCGGCCGATTCCATCTCCGTGGCGTATTGCCCCGAATCGAGGTCGATCAGCCGTTCGGTAACGCGTTCCTCGTACAGTTTTTCGATGGCGCCTCCTCGGAGGCCCTCGCCCAGGCCGGCGGCGGAGAGGATGTTCGACTTGCGGTCCCGTTCCCGGTTGATCTGCAGGGGCTTCCGCAGCACGACCGCGGCGCCGGAGACCAGCACCGAGCAGACGACGCACAGCATCAGGGCGACTTTGAATGTGTGTCCTATCGTATCACGCGACATTGCGTGCCAACCTTCTCTTGATATTGGCTTGAACCACGAAGTAATCGATCACCGGAGCGAACACGTTGCCGAAGAGAATCGCCAACATGACGCCCTCGGGAAACGCGGGATTAATGACGCGAATCAGAATCGTCATCACGCCGATCAACCCACCGTAGAACCATTTACCGGTTTCGGTCATGGTGGCGGAAACAGGGTCTGTCGCCATGAAGACCGTGGCGAAGGCGAATCCACCCGTCACCAAGTGCCAGTGAGGGGCCATCTGGAACATCGGATTCGTCGGGCTTTCGACGAAGTAAAGGAGCGCGGAGAAGGCCATGGCGCCGATCAGCATCGAGAGCATGATTCGCCACGACCCGATTCCGGTCCCAACCAGGACGACGGCGCCGAACAGGCAGGCCAGGACGGAAGTCTCCCCCATCGATCCCTGCATCGTGCCCAAAAAGGCCTGCATCCAGGTGACGTCGATGGACTGCATCCCTTCGGCGATCGGAGCCACCGCCAACGCCCCCAGCGGGGTCGCTCCGCTGAAACCATCCACGGCGGTCCAGATTTCATCGCCCGTGATATCGGCCGGGTAGGCAAAGTACAGAAAGACCCGCGCCGTGAGCGCGGGATTAAGAAAGTTCTTTCCCGTTCCACCGAAGATCTCTTTCCCAATGACCACGCCGAACGTGATTCCCAGAGCGACCTGCCAGAGCGGGATCGTCGGGGGCAAGGTCAGCGGAAACAGCATGCCGGTGACCAGAAAGCCTTCGTTGATGTCGTGTTTTCGCGTTACGGCGAATAGCAGTTCCCAGAGCCCTCCAACCGCGTTGCAGACGAGGAACACGGGAATGAAATAGAGGGCCCCGTGAACAAAGTTCGCAATCAGATTCCCCGGGCTATACCCGACCCCGATCGCCTCGATGATCACTCCCCGCCATCCCGGAGCGGCGGCAACATCCAATTGCTGCATGGCCAGGTTGGCTTGGTACCCCGTGTTCCACATCGCCATGAGAATACAGGGGATCAAGGCGACGACCACGGTAATCATGGTTCGCTTCAGATCCAAGGCATCGCGAATATGGGAGGACTGGCGGGTGACGTCCCCCGGCGTGTAGAGAAACGTATCGACCGCCTCATAGAGCGGATACAGCTTCTCGAACTTTCCCCCCTTGTCGAAAAGGGGGTGCAGTCGGTCAAAGAAGCTTCGCAGCGGCTTCATGTCAGCGTGAATCTCTCTGGATGGGATCTATTATGTCAGATCTGGATACTGTGAAATCTGGATACTGTGAATGCTCTGGGAATTCTCTGCGGAATTCTTTGTGGGAAATACCCCGGGAATACTCGGATCTGCAAGGTAAGCGGGGGCATGCTGGAAACGTCGGGCGAAAGGGCCTCACCCTTCCTTCTCGATCTCCGTCAAGCTCCGTCGCAGCATCGGACCGTACTCGTACTTACCGGGACAGACAAACGTGCACAACGCGAGATCCTCCTCATCCAGCTCGAGACACCCCAGCAGTTGAGCCTGCTCGGTGTCCCCGGTAATGAGCGCTCGCAAGAGGAAGGTGGGGATCATGTCGAGTGGCAGGACCCGCTCGTAAGCTCCGACGGGTACCATCGCTCGTTTGCTCCCCTGCCGCGAAGTTGTCAGTTCGAACTTTTGCCCCTTCCCGAGGAAGGCCGAGGCGAAAACTCGCTTGATCGAGAACTTGTCGAACCCTGGTTTTTGCCAGCCGAGGAACTCCCGCTCTCCCCCTTCGGGAATCACGGATATCTGCTGGTGGTATCGGCCCAGATAGGCGAACGGCCCGGTCGCGGTCCGTCCCGACAGCACCGAACCCGAAATAACTCGGTGACTTCCCTCTTTCAACTCCCCCTCGGTCAGCTCGTCCAGCGAGGCTCCGAGTTGCGTGCGAACGAGCCGAGGCCGCTCGACCGACGACCCTGCCAGCGAGACGACTCGCTCCACCGGCAATTTGCCGGTAACGAACAGTTGACCGATGGCGACAACATCCTGGTATCCGACGTACCAGACGGTCCGTTTTTCACTGACGGGACTGAGAAAGTGGATATGCGTTCCCGGAAGTCCCGCGGGATGCGGCCCGGCAAACTCCTCGACCGTGGCAATTTCCAGATCCGCTCCCGGAATTTCCACCCCCGGCGCCTTGCAGAGAAAGAGCCGGCCGTCGGTCAGATGTTTGAGCACTTGCAAGCCATGGCGGAATTCCGCCGAGTTCTCCGCCAGGATGACCTCGGGCTGGGCTGCCAGGGGAGTGGTATCCATGGCGGTGACGAACAGGGCGTGCGGCACGCTGTTCGGATCGGGGACCTTGCTGAAGGGCCGCGTCCGAAGGGAGGTCCAGAGCCCCGACTGCACGAGGTTATCCCTCACCTGTTCGCGACTCAGCCCCGGCAGGTCGCTGTCGTAATACGAGTTGAATGTCTCTTGCTCGTCCCCTTCGACCTGAATGACCAGCGACTGAAAGACCCGCTTGTCACCCCGGTTGATCTCGAGGACTTTTCCGGCGGCGGGAGAGGTAAATCGGATGCCGGGCACTTTTTTGTCGGTAAACAGCAATTGGCCCCGGCGGACGTGGTCCCCTTCTCGGACCTCCATCGTCGGCTTCATCCCGATGTAGTCGCTTCCCACCAAGGCGACTCGGGAGGCACGAGGCCGCTGGTCGATCTTCTGTTCCGGCGCTCCCACCAGGGGAATATCCAGGCCCTGTTTGATTCTGATCATGCCCTCGCCACGTCCTCCACTGGTTGCTATGCGACTCACGGACAGGCTCGCCCACGAGCCTACCTGTCCCGCCACTTTGTCGTGGGGCCCCGAACCTCCGCGAACCCTCTCCGGCGGATTCGCCTCCGCGGCCATCCACGATTAATCCACAAATGGCCCCGGTAGGTATCAGATCATCATTTGCTTAATTCATTCCAGTCCCAGCGTATCTTACACGCTGGGGAGGCTCTGGGTAGGGCGGGTTGAGCCGATTCGGGGAGGTTATTGCCCTGCGGCGCAGGGGGGGACTTTGGTTCACCTTGGGTTAGCGGTAAGGGGATTCCACGGCCCTCAGCGAGTTGCCGGAACCAGCTCGATTTCGTACAGCCAAGGCCAGTTTTTGCCGGTGACGAACAAGCGGTCGGTCGGGGGATCGTAGGCGATCCCGTTCAGGACTTGGTCATTGTCGCGAGGACGACCCCGCGGCCAAAGTGTCCGAAGGTCCACCCAACCCAGCACTTCCCCATTTCGAGGAGAGATTCGAACCAGATAGTCCTGCTGCCAGATGTTGGCGAAGATCTCGCCGTTGATGTACTCCAGTTCGTTCAAGTGCAGGATCCTCTGCCGACCGCGGCGCACCGGCACGCGACGCACGACCTGACCGGACTCGGGATCGAGAAAGCGGAGCACCGATGTCCCGTCGCTCATGATCAAATGCTGGCCATCGTGGGTCAGTCCCCACCCCTCCCCGGAATAGCGAAAAGTCCGGCCGGTCGGCTGCAAGCTGGCCAAGTCATATTCGATCGCCGTCCGTTCCCGCCACGTCAATTGCCAGATTCGATCCTCCCAGATCACAATCCCCTCACCGAAATAGCGGGGGTCAAGCTGCACCTGCTGAAGGATCTCCCCGGTTTCGAGATCGACTTTTCGCAACGTCGACTCGCCATATTTCCCCGTTCCCTCGTACAGGACCCCTTCGTGGAACACCAACCCTTGGGTGTAGGCATCCGGATCATGAGGAAATTCCCGCACGACTCGATACTGCCAAGTCGCCGGGGTCGCGGACCGCTGGAGGCTGAACATCCACCCGCCGATTATCGCGAGAACCAATAATGGCAAGCCGACCAGACCGGCCAAGATCACCCGGCGCAATGGGAGGAGAGAGCCGCCGGTGGATGACTC